>DATLZX010000106.1:0-6029 GCA_035573795.1 Pyrinomonadaceae bacterium
GATCAGCCGCTCCAGCTTGTATGCAGTCTCAAGATTGTCCGGAAAAGGCAGCCCATGCGCAATGACGGTTGATTCCAGGGCTACAATCGGACGGCCGAAATGAAGCGCGCCGGAAACTTCTTCGCTTAATTTGAATTTCATCTCAACAGGTGAAGAACCAGTAAAGTCAACTGATTACAGAGAAAGCTTTTTTACAATCATTTGGCCCGGATCAAGGAATTTGCACCGAAAATGGCCGATAACCGATGAATAATGATAAATAAAGAAACCTTACAATAATGCTTTGCCTTATTCTAACTGAGTCAAGGAAACTGAATCAGCGAATTTCTTTATAAGCTGCAATTGTAAAAAGCAAATTTGCAATAAGCTAAACTTGAAGGAAGCAATGCCATTAAGTCAGCGCACCAAGTGGCCGATCCTTCTCAGTCTGGGATGAGTCAGGCAGCCCAGCATGCTGTCTTCAGCGGCTGCCCTGTCGCATGACCAATAAACGAACATAGCTCTGCCGATTACCAACTCCCTTGGAACAAATCCCCACTGCCTGCCATCATCGCTTTGATCGCGACTGTCTCCCATTACGAAATAGCTGTTTTCAGGGACAATCATTGGCTTGCCCGGGACGCAAAAATTCCACCTTGCGGTTGGTACTTCCTGGCCGGCAAGAGCCATCTCCATTGTAAAGCTAGAGTAATAAACATCCCATTTGTCCTCTGGTTTTCTGCTTTCAAATTCCCTTGTTTTAAGCGGTGAAAGGTTGTCACTCGAATCGCCTATCAGTCTGTGTTCGGGCAGCAACTCTCCGTTTATGTAAACACGATTATTCTTGAACTCCACTCGTTCACCCGGCAGGCCGATCACCCTTTTGACATAATTCAACTGATACGGCGTATAGCCATGTATGCGGTCGTAATTCGGGTCGGCTGCATTGCCCGGATATTTGAAAACGATTATGTCGCCACGCCTTATTTCACGCATCGGCAGGAAAGGAAGCCCGCCATCATTCGGGTTGAAGATAAATTTGTTTACTATCAGGTAGTCCCCGACCAGAATGGTGTTCTGCATCGAACCCGTTGGCACGGTAACAGCCTGGATCACGAAAGTCATTCCGAAAAGGGCCATTATCAGCGTTACGACCAGCGATTCGAAATATTCCCTTGCAACCGAACGAGGCGGCCCTTTGGGGATTTGCTGGCTTTTAGCCTGCTTGGCTTTGTCGGCATCCTTGAGTTCGGTTACTGCAGGATCATCTTGTTTTGATTCCTTGTCATTCATAATTGCTATTCGACTGAGTTTTCCCTGTTGTTCTTTGATTGAGTGTAACCAATTATTCTTTGATCTATTGTTCTATGAATTATTGCCCTTTGACCGGCAAAAATTTTCTTAAAAATACAAACCCGGCAACCACATTACCTGACGCAACATAAAAATCGGTTTTACCCAGGCTTATCATGCTCCAATTTGGCGATTGCCTCGGCGGCCGCCATCATTTCAGCGGCTTTTTTCGATCTACCATAACCGGAAGCCGAGCCGCCCTGCCATCTGGCCACTACATAGAATGTCCTTTCATGAGGAGCTCCTTCGAACCTGAGCAGCTCATAGCTTGGGGCACTGAGCTCTTTCGATTGCAAGATTTCCTGAAGCCTTGATTTATAGTCAATTGCGGCTAAGGTATCAATCTGCTCCAACTTTTGCTTAAAAACCCTTAAAACCGTTTCTCTTGCTGCAATATAGCCGCCTTCTATGAATACCGCTCCGATTACTGCCTCAACTGCATCGGCCAGAAGATGGACCTTTTTTCGCCCTCCGGTATTTTCCTCACCGCGGCTGATTCTGATCATCTTGCCCAATTCAAGTTCGCAAGCAATGTCGGCGAGCGTTTCGGTATTTACCAGGCGGTGTTTCATCAAAGTCAGCCTTCCCTCATCATATTCCGGAAATCTCTTCAATAAATCCTCGGCAATAATCAGGCCGAGGACTGAATCTCCCAAAAACTCCAGCCTCTCGTTGGATTGCAAATGGCCATTCTTACTGCTCCGATTACGCTCAGATTTTCGCCCGTGTTCATTAGAGTACGACCGATGGGTCAGCGCCTGCTCAAGCAGTTTGCGGTCTTTGAAGCTGTAGCCTAATTTCTTTTCTACTTCAACCAACGGCATTCTCTTGCAAAATCATTTTATTTGCTTATAGTCCAAATAACAAAATCGGGTACACCGTAAAAGATGTACCCGACGGCTCGAATAGTTTGGGGAAACTGCTGATTACCTTTAACTTATAGCAAAACTCTTTAAACAGCAGTATTGCCGGAAGTGAGGTTTTTCGCAGTCTTGCTGCTCGAAGAAGAGGGCTTCGTTACAGACGTTGAAGTAGTAGTTGTAGTAGTTGTCGGCTCCGGATCGAAAACAGGCTGTACCTGAGAAGTTGGGTCAGGCAGCGGTTTTGATACGGCTGTAGCCATCCATTGATCCGCACCCTCTTCTTTTTCAAACCGTCTCTTGTAAAGGGCTAGATAGTCCTTGTAAATACTATCCTTGTAAGCTTTAGCCTGCGGCGTATTGTCTTTGGCAAATTTTACCGCGCGGCTCAAAGCGTCAAGAGCTCTTTCGAGGTATCCATTGTATAGCCCGACTTTCGGCTTGATTTGCTCATCCAGCTTTAACTTCTCTTCATCTGTAGCAGCGGCCTTCTGCTGATTGATGAGGTTGATTATTTCGGTGCCGAGCTTGTCGGCAGTCAACCGATAATAATCAGCAATAGAAACATAAAGCGGTGAATACTCTTGCTTGCTTCCTGGAAGTTGCGTTACCTGGTAAAAGTACTTGATACCGGTCTCACGGTCAGCCTTTCCGTAAAAGTACAGAACACCCAAAGCGTAGTTTAGTTCGCTTATGGCGTTTTCTTTATTACCTACCGCAAGCTGATAAACGCCGTAAGATTTATTCAAAGACTCGACTCCGGCATTTATCTTCTCTAAAGCCAGCTTGGCCCATTTGATTGATTCATCAGCGTAGGCATTGTTTTTGTTGCCGACCTCGATTACACCGATCAATGCCATCGGAATCATCTGGTCGAGGCTCTTGTCAGGAATCAAGGCATAAATTTCTTTGCCGGCGGCAAAAACATCGTCCCATTTTTTCTGCTGAACGCCGTCATCGAATTTCTTATAGAGAGGACGCAATTTCTCATCCAGGCGTGCTTTTACCAGCCAGTCTTCCAGTTTCGGCACCCAGGGCTTAACGAAATTGGACTGATCCTTCCAGGCCTCGCAATTGCCGTATTTTTCCAAAAATTCTTTGCCGGCTTTTACAGCTTTTTCCCTGTCTGCAACCGTCAGTGGTTTTTTATTGTAGTTATCAACAAATGTTTGATACAGTGCCGTGGCCGCATCAATGTCAGCGCATGGGTCAGCTGGCGTATCCTGAGCTGTAGTAACTAACACTGTTGACATCAATGCAATGGCAAGCCCCATTGCAAATCCCCAAACTTTTTTCATTTTCATAAAGCCTCCAAAACGTAACTCGATTGTTCTTGTTTTTTTCAGCAAACTGCCGACGTCCGAAAGACCACGGCCTCTGCGGTCATTCAGATGAAATCTATCTCTTCTTAGTTGCTAAAAATCAACTTTTATTATTACGGTATTATTCAGAATTAGTTACCGAAACCGAAAGCAGGAAACTTTGCGATCTCTGATATATGGAAAATTTTATAATCTGATAATGGCTTTGCCACTGTCAAGCCAAATTATCAAAATGGGAAAAATTATAACGTTATTTTGTAAAATCCAGAATAATTCCGGTGTTTTTCCAGTAGTATTTTTCTTTTAATATAGGGACACCCTAACCAAATCGGGCATTTTTTGAAGTAAGTCCTTTTATAGTAACAGCTAAGCCGATTGCCGATTTTTTTCAACGAATCGAACTAACCATTGCCGCAATAAGTGTGCCTTTAACAAAAAGCATCTCGTTAAAGTCATTAAATCGTGCGGTCAGCTAATTTGACTATCTGTCTGCCAGCTTTTGAGTGTATAAAGTGTATAAGTTAAAGCTTTTCAAGGTTTAACTATCCTTGGGCGAGATTCAGTTGTTTTATTTTTATCGTATTCTATGATAACCGGCGGAAAAACAGGTTTGGTGCTAGAAGTTTTCTTGACCTTCTTCTGAATTTCAGGTTCGCTACTGTTTGGTCTGCCAACGGTGATAGTTCTCTGGGTATTTTCGTCTGCTTCGTCCACCTCATCTTCATCAGCAGTTGCCAGAGCTTCAGGACTCGGCGCCGGACGAATAGATTTGATTTCGGCAAATCTTGCAAGGTTTCTATGTATTTTGGGTGCCAAAGCCCTGTAAATCTGGCCAGCGACGGCAGCAGCATATTTCCCTCTTTCGGATTCGCCGCGGGTTATTACAACGACCGAGTACTGCGGATCTTCTACGGGTGCAACCGAAGCAAAAAGGCCAATCCAGCTGCCGGCAAAAATGCAGGAACCTGTTTTACCTGCTATGCCGAGTGATGAATCGGTCCCGCGATGGGCTGTGCCGTATTCGGAAGTACCGATCATACCGGGCAATATTCCCTGAACAGTCCTGTACTCAATCGGAATCGAGCCGGAATATTTGGGCCTGAATTTTTTCGTGTCTTTTTCCTTGACAATCTGGGGAACTACCCGCTGCCCGCCATTTGCAATCGCAGAAACCATTACCGCGAGCTGAAGTGGTGTAACTTCGAAATCATCACCGTGCGAGTAAATCCGCGGATGATTATTGCCGAAAGGCAATTTGCCGGGAGCCTCGCCCGCAGCATTGATACCGGTAGGCTGGCCAAGTCCCAGGTCTCGGGCGTATTCAATTATTTTCTGATTGCCAATTTGCGAGCCGACCCGTTGAAAATAACCATTGTTTGAACGCGCTACTGCCGAATCCAAATCAATCCCTGAAGTGCTTTCACCTATTCTGCCATCCTGGTTTATAACGTGCTCATTGAGGCCGGCGACTCCGGTTACCAGCTTGATAGTAGAACAGGGCTTGAAACTCTTTCTGATTGCCCAATCCTGATTAACCATTGTCAGAATTCGGCCTGTTTTCGCCTCCATCACAACAACTGTACCTGCCCTGTCGCCAAGTGCCTCAATGGCAACTTTCCTAAGCTCGGGGTCTTCCCCATCAGTATTATCGGCCGCAATGTTAGTTTCAGTCTCGGTATGTAGGCTTCTTTCAAATGCCAGCTTTCTTTCTCTGGCAATTCGGGCAGCTTCTTCACGGCGCCGCTTTTCTTCAAGTATCGCGGCGCGTCGGGCTTCTTCGGCCTTTTTCCTTTCAAGCGCCCGCCTTTCCCTGGCTGAGAGCTTTTTATTATCGGCTGTATCTTTCAGCCTCGAATTTTTTGCAGAAGCGTTGTTTTTTGCTGAAGCTGGAGCATTTTTACCAGATTTTTTAGCGTCTCTAGAGGTTCTGGCGTTTTTGTCTGCTTTACTAGAAGTCTGTTTGCCCGAAGCCTGCGTCTTTGAGGCGTTTTTTGATGTAGATTTGGCTTTTGAAGAGGCAGTCTTTTGATCACGCTTTTGTTTTGAATTTAAGGCAGTAGTTTTCCCCGAATTCGTGGCAGTCGAGGTCTTTTTGCCTGCGGTATTACCGGCAACCTTGCGGCTCGTTGTTTTTTGAGCCGTTTGCTTGCTTTTTTGATTTTTCTGACTCGATGCTGCCGATTTTCGAGAGCTCTGGGCAAATGCCTGATTTGCCGTGGCTGTGGTGAAAATTGCTGCGGTGAAAAGTAAAGAAGCTATGACTGCAAAAAATTCCAGTCTCCGTGCGGATCGAAAAAACCTCATTCTATGCCTCAACGGTTTGGTGTATAAATACAAAAACTGAAAACTATTGAAAAAAGTTAATTTAGAGGAGAAAACTAAGGACGGCACAGTTTTGAAAATTGGGTGGACCGCCCGGCTTTGAACCAAAGCTAAAAATCACTATAACATTAAGAACCTTATCGGGCAAGCTGTTTTAATCATTTGCATAAAAATATTGCATAATGACCGAAAT
>DATLZX010000107.1:0-4100 GCA_035573795.1 Pyrinomonadaceae bacterium
GATAATACGATGGTAAGCGAAGGTTGTATCCTTAACGGAGTTTATGCCAGAAACTCAATTATCGGACTTCGCAGCCGTATTGAAGCAGGTGTAAGAATTGAAAACTCTATTGTAATGGGATCAGACTTTTACGAAACTATCGAAGAACTAAGGGAAAACATCCTGCATGGCATCACAAACATCGGAATCGGGAAAAATACACTGATCCGAAAAGCCATAATTGATAAAAACGTCAGAATAGGAAGCGATGTAAGAATACTGAATGAAGCAGGAATTCAGCACTTCGACGCAAAGGATGGTAGCTATTTCATCCGTGACGGCATTGTCATCATCCCGAAAAACTCCTATATTCCAAATGGAACTGTAATCTAAAATTGCTGATGATAACCTTGCCCACAGTAGCCATTGCAGGGAGTATTTTGTAGGACAAAAGCCTTGAAAAAGTGAGCAAAAGAACGTTTAGCTGCGGTTTTTTCGGCTGCTTACCTGATAGCTTTCCTTGTATTTCAGTGCTACTCCGGTGCGTTTAACACGTACTTTGATTTTCCTTGTATTTGCTTTCTTTGAGTCTTCGCTAGGATAATAGCCGAGGCTGTAAGTCTGCCTTAATGAATTGGCGATTTTTGTAAATGCTCTGGATAGATTAACGATGGAATCTGCAACAAAAACCTCGCCGCCGGTTTTTTCTGCCATTTCTACCAGATAGCGCTCGCCCCGATCATACTCTTCTCTGGTTGTTCCCTTTTCGTCCGGGAGCCCAACTGATGGAATATTCCTGACCGGAAAAGGAATGCCGCTTTTCTCTCCCGGATTTATGGGAGGAGTTGTCCCGGGAGGAAGCTGGCTGCCGGGCAAGCTGCCTCCTTGCGGAAGCTGTGCAGTCGGCGAGTTTTTCATTCGTTGAACATCTGCATAGGTATCGTAACGAATCGTATAAGCCAAAATATCCGATTCAGCTATTTCCGCGAGATTATCAGCCGCCCCTGCCTTTGAACTCGTTGTATCAACCCCGTCGGTAAACAGAACAAGGGCTTTACGCCCTTCGATACCACGTAATTTCTCTCTTACAGCAAAATCCACCGCCTCGAATAGGCTCGTGCCGGTTTTAATCTCAGCTTTTCTGATAGCCGAAACAAGCGCTTTTCTGTCTGAGGTCGGCTCTGATAACAAGTGGACGTCTTTATCGAATGAAACAATCATTACCCGATCATTCGGTTTTAGTTGATTGATGAATTCTATCGCCGCAGCCTGTATCTCGCTGGCTTTGAATTTTGCGGAATAACTCATATCCAGAACCAGGGCCACTGTAAACGGTTCCGATTCGTTTGAAAACAATGCTATATCCTGAGGAACGCCGTCTTCAAAAACCTCGAAATCTTCACGAGTCAGTCCGCTGATAAACTTTCCGCTACGGTCAAGAGCTTTAACAGGCACTGTTACAAGCTTTGTCTCTACTACGATTTCCGGTCCATCCGAGGAAGGGCTGCTTTCATTCTGTGAGGATGAAGACTCTTTTTTCTCGGCCTCAGGGCGCCTGTTCGCCTTTTCATTTCCGGCTTGCTGGCCTTTTCCGGCTTGTCCAAAAGCAGTTACAGCCAATTGGACAAGTATCAGTAAAAAAAGTAACAGGCATTTATTGACCCTAGGCATTTGGAATCAAGTCTCGTTCAGAAAACTTTTGTTTGAGCTGCAGAGAGTATTATACAGTAAATATTTCTTTGATGTTTTGATTTATGTTTCAGATGCTTGGCTGGACCAATTTTAGTAAACAGTTCGACGGCAGGATTCTCCCGCAAAGCCAGAGGCAGTGGAAGCCCTTTTTTATCAAGAATTTAGGCTTAGCTTCATTTGGCTATCAGGGCGTCTCGCAATGCAAATAATTTTGCCGTGCTGAGCCGAAACCCAGTCACGGCAAAAAACCCGGGAGTAATGTTTAGTGAACAAATTTTGCAATCTAAACGCTCATTCTGAGTTTTTATCTGGAAACTTTTGAAACGGCCAAAAGTTTTGCCGGATACGTCGCAAAATTTTCAATCTCAACCGCAAAATCGCCTGTTGACTTTTGCTTTTTCCAGCGTATCTGGGCAGCTTCGATCAATGTCCCTTCACCCTTTCCGGTTTTGGGGTCAATGAATAACTCAATGTAGCCAAATGGATAATCAACCGAGCGGTAGCCGCCGCGAAGTTCGGTGAAGCTCATCCAACGCTCAAATATCGCCCGGATACGAATTTTACCGTCAACTTCTTCTGAAGTTACTGCATGGAGCCTTCGGCCAATGTTTCCGCCTACAGAAAATGAGCCTAAATCATAATTTTGAAGAGCTTTCAAAAGCTCATCTTGCCCGCCTTCCTGCAGAACAGCAGTCAAACGGTTCAGCTCGTCTGCAGAGGTTTTCCCGTTAATTCTCAGAGTAAAGGTCGTTGTCCTTGTCCGGGTATTGAAACCCTGTCCAAAACTTACCAGAGTACCCGAATAAACCTCAGATTTCTGAGCCGGAGTAATAATATTAAAAATTGTTATAAATCCTAAAATAATTCCAAGTTTTATAAGCGATTTCATAGCTGTCACCTCGCAAAAACTGAAATAACAACCTCCGATTTCTTAGATGCATAAATATTTATAAACGATGTAAAATAATGTATTTACATTTCAAAGTTTCTTATAGTCGTATTTTTATGAACCCAGAAAATTCCGGTAAAGACCCCGTAAATGATTTGAACGTGGCGGTTGCTTTTCTTGTTGATGAGATGCGGCATGATGGCTGGCAAATTTCAAATGTTTCGACGGAAAACGCGCCGCACATTATTGCCGGCAAAAATGGAGAAATAGCGGCTGTAACGGTTTCAGTAGCCAGAATTCCGGAGCGGGGAAAATTCAACGGAGATATGGAAGAATATAAACGGCTTGTGAGATCTGCCAAGGCCATCGGTGCAGATTGCTACTTCGCGCCTATAGGTATAGCGCCGGCTCTGCGAAATCCTTCGGACGATTTCGCACCTTACGACGTCCTTTTTGATGGCCTGATAAAAATGGAATTGCCAGATGAGTAATAAATACCGAGGTTAGCGCTTCAATTGTTGCGAAATCAGGATTTACAAGCAAAACGCCTACCGCTTCATTTATTGCTTTAGCAACACATTTGCAATAGTTTACTCTAAACGAAGTTGAGTAGGTTAGAAATAAGAGCCTCCTGAAAATGATTTTTTCTGAAGGCTCTTTAATTTCTTCATTTTACTGACTTATCTGCCATAAACCGGCTGTCAGCTTGTCTGGCCTGCCCCGCGGCCGAATAAAAGCCTCAGGATCAGCAGAAGCAATATCGCACCAATAATTGACATAATCCAGCCCGCCGTATAATTTTCTGATGCCCAAAGGCTTCTGGCTATTACAGATCCAACCAATGCACCGCCAACTCCAACCAGTGCTGTCAAGATCCAGCCTAAAGGCCCATCAGGCAAAGCCTCTCTCCCAGGCAGGACTGCTCTAGCGATTATCCCAACAATCAAACCGAAAATCAGTTGACCAATTAAATGAAACATATTCCCTCCATTAGATTTGTAAATAACTACCTTTCAAAGATTCTTTAGCTCGTAAATTTTATTAATTAATTGAATGCATTTCCGGTGGAAATATAAAAAATCCTCAAATTCAGCCTCCCTCGGCTAACGCATTTTCAGGGCCAAAACGGGCCGTCATTACGGAATCAATCTCCACACCGAGCCTGGCCGTAAGTCCCGGATAGGTGTCCGTAGTTGCAAGAGAGGGATCAATCCCGAGCTTTTGCTCACAGAGGGCGATTTCAGCCTCCGGGCCTTCAATTTCGACAAAATCACCAAATGGCAATTCATCCAAAACTACCTCTGTTGAATCCAGCCTCCAGATATCACGAATTTTCTCGTATATCACAGCAGGCCTAAGTCCGATTTCGGCCAAAATCCTCTGCATCAATTCCCGGTTGGAAACATGTACCTCGTATTCAACCTGTTTTTTTACATCGCTTAATCCCGGAACTCGCCTTTTGAAAGTCAGGATAGTTCCTTCGCCAACAGATCTTAGGCGAATAATCGAACCTGTCGAGCGAAGATGATCGTTTGAATAG
>DATLZX010000108.1:0-6494 GCA_035573795.1 Pyrinomonadaceae bacterium
AATCCCAACCAACCATACTGTGCAGCAGTGGTAGCACCAAAGGTTGCTAAATTCAGGCAAAAATTCAGCAGCCGCCTTAAAAGAAAAAGCTCGGCTGCCTAAATCAAACCTAAGAAGAGCGCCGGAACTTGTAGTCTCAAGGCAAGTTAACCGCCTTTTTTCAAACCCGCAATGGCTGCTTAGGCAGCGTAAACTTGCCTGATGAGTTTGTAGGGAATAAATTGCAACATTTCAGAATTTATTAATCAGCATCAGTACGCCGATGATGATAAATGCAACTGCGGCGATCCTATGCAGCCACTCGGCGGGTATCAACTGAGTCAAGGCTCCGCCAATCAATACACCCAGCAAAGTTACCAGAACAAGTGCCGCACCGGCACCTATAAAAACCGAAAGTTTGGAGGGTGAATTTGCAGTCATCGTTATCACTGCAAGCTGGGTTTTATCTCCAAGCTCTGCCAAGAAAATCGTCAAAAAGCTAGTCAAAAGAATTTTCCAGTTCATTGCCTAAGATTATATAGAAAAAGAAATTGCGAAAAAAATAATAAAAAAAACCGCCGGGAGGTTTTAGTCTCCGGCGGAAAAGTTTTTAAGCAATGGGGCGAGAAAACTCAAATCGAATCAGGAGCGTCTTGATTGAGCAAATTAGCTTTATGCGTAAATAAAAAAAACGATTAAACCCGCGCCGCTTTGCAAACTGGCAAAAAATCTCAAGCCTGAAGCATATTGGCTAGAAGATGCGCCAGTGATAAAGATTCATAATCGGCCCTTCTTTTAATGAAGTGGGACTCAAGCCGGCATTTAAGCCGATTCAGCAACGTTGTAAACCTCTTTTCCTCTTTGAGCCGCTCGATAATATGTCCGGTTACCCTGATTAGCGCGGGCAGTATTTCAGGCCCGATATTCATTTCCAGCAAGGAGATTGCAGCTCCGTCAGACTCTATTGCCTCGATTAGCCGATCAAGCACGGGGAAATTATCGGCATTGATGGCCGCCGCTGATTTGAGTGCACAATCGAAGTCGAATTCCGCGGGCGCAAAGGCGCCTGAAAGAGCAATAAACAGTTCGTCAGCCAGGGTTAAATTCAGGTCAGATTTTTTATGGTTTTTCAGGGCTGAGAGTATTACCGGCTCGGGAACGGGTGATTCGCATTGCTCGACTAAAGCATGCCGTAGTATTCGCTCATCAACAAAGGGCCGGCGGACATAAGCCGCTACATTGGTGCGGCTGGCACGATAAATACTGATTTGCCCCTGTTCAAGCTCGCATCGTTTCAGGACGCGGTCTAAAACTCTCTCACCCTGCGAGATGCGGCCTGCTTCAAGGTCGTATTCCCGAGCCAGAATTCTTTTTCTCGAGAGAAAAATCACCTCTGCCTGATAGCTTGGCATTTCCAAAGTAACTGCCCCGCTGAAATCAAGCCGGGAAAGATGTTCGATCAATGCACGCAAATCAATGAAAGCTGTATTTAGATTATGATGGACGGCCTCACCCTTGAACATTGCTTTCCTCAAGTAAAAAACAAATCAAAAAAACACAAAAAATTAAAAAAAGGCAAAAATACCGGAATCAATGAGATCTGCGAATGATTAAATCTAATCGCCGGTTACAAAGGTTTTTTTGTCTTTAGTTGCAATTAGAAAGACAAAGGCCTCTTCTGACATTGCCAGCAAAAAAGACAAAAAACCATTTTCAATTCAAAAGCTTGCTATTAACTCCGAGTTATACTGCTTAAATTCATAATTGAGCCTGATTTCCAAAAGTTTTAAAAAAAATTCCTAAAAAGCTGAAATTAGCCCGGTTAGACTTGCCCAAAAAGCATTTTTACTGAATCATTTAACGGAAAGCCGAAAAGTAACGGAAAGCCAAGCATTTTCGTAACTAAACAGGGCAGCTCCCTTTTTGTTTCAGCTTCATCAAATCTAAAAAAGAGGCTAAAAACTCTCTTTATGAATAATTCTCTATTTCGCAAAAAATCTATCGAACAGATCCGGGCAGATGCAGAGGCAGGCTGGGCAGACGGCGAATCAAGCCATGGACATGGGCTACGACGCACGTTGCGCACCTTTGATTTAACGATGCTGGGAATAGCTGCAATAGTTGGTGCAGGTATTTTCTCTATGATAGGTAATGCAGCAAATAGCGGCGGGCCTGCAGTAATCCTGCTATTTATTTTTGCGGCCATTGCCTGCGGTTTTTCAGCTCTCTGCTATGCTGAGTTTGCTGCAAAGGTGCCGATTGCAGGCTCGGCCTATACCTATGCCTATGCAAGCTTTGGCGAATTGATTGCCTGGATAATCGGGTGGGACTTGCTTGTAGAATATGCTATTGGAAACATCGCAGTAGCTATTTCATGGAGTGATTATTTCAGCGGCCTTTTGGCTGCAAACGGACTGGTAATCCCGCCGCACTTCACGATGGATTTTAGAACGGCGTATGAGGGCTATGCCGTTGTACAGGGTGCGCTTGCCGAGGGCAAAACAATCGGATACCTGACTGAAGCATGCAAAGCGGCAGATGCTGCAATAAACTGCGGACAGATAGAGGCTTATAACGCCTGGGCATTTGCACCAAAGATAGCAGGCTTGCCGATAATTGCCGACCTTCCGGCACTTGGAATTGTCGTTTTCATTACAGCCCTCGTCTATATCGGAATACGAGAGTCAAAGATTGCCTCAAACATAATGGTAGCCATAAAGCTCGGGACTATCCTGCTGGTTATCGCTGTCGGGGCATTTTTCGTTAAAACGGAAAATTGGCATCCATTTATGCCAAATGGTTTCAGCGGGGTAATGTCCGGCGTTGCGGCAGTGTTCTTTTCCTATATCGGCTTTGATGCACTTTCGACAACGGCCGAAGAAACTGTAGATCCGTATAAAATGCTGCCCCGTGGAATGATTTATTCACTGCTTATCTGTACGGCGCTTTACGTAGTATTGGCGCTGGTTCTGACCGGAATGGTTCCCTACACGAAACTTGCCGTTGGTGACCCGCTTGCTTATGTATTTGGTCCGGAAGGTGTTGATATCAGATGGATGTCAGGCATAATCGCCGTCAGTGCGATCGTTGCGATATCCACGGTTTTGCTGGTTTTCCAACTTGGTCAGCCGAGGCTTTGGATGGCAATGAGCCGTGACGGGCTTTTGCCGAAGATCTTCTCTTCGATCCATCCGAAGTTCAGGACGCCTTGGTTTTCAACCATTCTGACCGGCGTTATGGTTGCCGTACCGGCACTTTTCATGAATCTGAGGGAGGTAACCGACCTTTCGGTAATTGGGACCCTTTTCGCCTTTACGATTGTATGTGCGGGCGTTTTAGTCAAGGAAAAGGAGTTCAGCACACAGAAAAGGTTCGTTCCATACATAAATTCAAGATTTATTGCCCCTATTGCGTTTGTATTGATAATTGCTGGCTTGTTCTACTTCAATGGAGAGGCGGTAAAAACCTTTTTTACAGATTATACTTCCAGCGAGCAGGCCGCCTTTTATCATAAAATCCCTTACTTCGTATTTATAATCTTTTCGCTTGTGATGGTTGCGCTTTGCGTGATCAAGCGGCTGTCGCTGATCCCTGTTTTAGGTGTTATGTGCTGCACATATCTGATGACGGAGCTGGGAATAGTCAATTGGATAAGATTTGGGATTTGGCTGATTGTCGGGTTGATAGTGTACTTTCTGTATAGCTACAGCCACAGCAAGCTCAGAACACAAACGGAGACTGAGCGGGAAGCCCCTGCAAGCTGATTTACAAAAATTTACCAAGCCGGCCAAAACCTTGTGCCCTGTGGAAACGTCTAAATGCTTGTTGTAAGTTTATTGTTTTTCCTTAAGGAGAGATTATGAAAAAGGCATTGTATTTTTCACTGTTATTGGCACTTTTCTGCCTTCCGGCAATGGCCCAGGGCGGAGCGAATTTTTCGGGCAAATGGACTCTGGATGCTTCACGCTCGAAGCTGGATGAGCGGATGCGGATCGAGTCAATCACACTAAGTGTAACCCAGACCGATTCCCAATTGACTGTTGAAACTGTTACCAAACGCTCAGCAGATGCAGGCGGCGGCCGAGGCATGATGGGCGGAATGGGTAACGGAACCCAAACCTATTCGCTCGACGGCAAGGAAACCCGCAGTGAGATAGAAGGCCCGATGGGCAAAATCCCTGTAGTATCAAAGGCTCAGATTGATTCCACCGGCACTTTGAAAATCACTACCACAAGGACATTTAATGGTCCGATGGGAGAAATGACTATTACGACTACCGAAACCTGGCAGCTTTCTGATGGCGGCAAGACACTGACCATCAAAAGAGAGACTACAGGCGGCCGCGGCAATTCTTCAACAACGCTTGTATTCAATGCTGCCAGTTAGAGATTTTCAAGGAACAATTAGGGATTTTATAAGAATTTTGAGGATGCTTTGCTGACAAGCGTTTTTTGAGCCGTAATTTAAGTTCGGCAAGCTTAAATTAAAAATGCAAAGAAAACCCCGGGCGATTGCTTGAATAAAATCTGAACTTTTTTATTTTCAGATCTGTTGGCAAGCAATGCAGCTGCAGGGTTTTTCTTTTGTTTACTTTATTTTTCGGATTAAATTAGCAGCGCGGTTGGGTTAACTTATTTAATTTCTTAAATTACGGCCCCGATATGTTTCGAAAAAGGTGACTAATCCTCAAACTCCAGTTCGGCGATTATTTCCCGCATTATCCGGCGGCCGTCTTCAACGGCATCAGGAGAGAGCGAAACCGCTCCGACTACGGCATGGCCGCCGCCTCCGTAACGCTCACAAATTGCGGCAATGTTATGACGACGCGGCCTGGGAGCCCACGGGTTCGAGCCGACAGAAACTTTTACGCGGAAGCTGCTCCGGGAAAGGCTGACTACGTAGGTTGCCTCCGGGAAATGATAGTAGGGAATAAACTTATTGTATGCCTCGATGTCGGTTCCGATCAGGTCAAAATAAACGACTCCGCGACTGAAAACAGCGAGTTTTTTGATCAGATCAACGGTTTTCCAATGATTTTCGATAATCGGCCCCAACTTTGACAGAATCGAATCATTCTTCAATATTTGCTGCAAAGGCTGCTCAGTCATCCAGCGGATTATCTGCTCGACGTAATCAGGGTCTTTTTCGTTCTCGATTACCTGCATCAGTTTCAAAGCCGGCTCTTTAAGCTCTACGCATTGTGCGGGCGAGGTATAAAGCGCTCCGTCAATAATATGCGCCCAATGAACAAGGTCTTTTTGCAGGTCATCTACAAAGCCGAAATTTTCGCGTGCTATTCTGGCAATAAACTCAGCGCAGGATTTACTATTGACATCCAGAAACTTCTTGCCGCTTTTGTCAGAGTGAAAATGCGCTTCATCCTCTGGCGAAAGAAAAGCAGACTGATGGTGGTCAAACCACCAGGTGAGCCGCGAATCAGCACAGTATTTGAAATCTACAATCGCATTTTCATCACCGGAAAGCACTTCGCGGTCAAAGGCATTGCCCGCGCGGTGAACTGCAGGAGAATATGTTACTTCAGCATTCGGATAAATCCTTGCTTTATAGAAATTAGAAAAAACGGCAGCTGAGGCAACGCCGTCAAAACAATTACCGTGGTAAATTATCTTTAGATTCATAAAGAATTCAGTAATAAGAATACAATCTTAAATGCTCTTAAATGCTCGAGATCAGGCGGCATCGAAAAAAGGCCGATACGCATAAAAAACGATGAAAAGCATAAAAAAGAGCAAAACATATCAGATTACGTTTCAGGGTAAAAAAAGGTCAAGCTATGAAGATCAGGCTAGCTGAGGCATCGCATGCAGAGGCCATAAAGGAATTCAATAAAAGAATGGCAGATGAAACCGAAGGGCTGCAGCTTAATGAACAGGTGTTGGAAGATGGCGTAAAAGCCGTTTTCGAAGGCGGCGGACAGGGTTATCTGGCAGATAAAGGGTTTTATTTGGTAGCCGAAGATGGGGAAATGATAGTCGGCTGCCTTTTGATTACAAGAGAGTGGAGCGATTGGCGTAATGCCTGGTTCTGGTGGATACAGAGCGTCTATGTCTTGCCGGAATATCGCGGAAAGGGGGTTTACCGCAGGTTGTATGAATTCGTAAAAGAAGAAGCAAGAAGGCTTGGTATTATCGCTGGCTTCAGGCTCTATGTAGAGCATGACAATTATACCGCTCAGCAGGTTTATAAAAAGCTCGGGATGAGCGAATCGCATTATCTGATGTTCGAAGAATTGATTAAGTGAAAAAGCAGTTAAACAGAAAGTGAGGCAAAGCTTATCGGAATAAAAAAATAAAGGCGAAAAATAGAAAGCCGCCAGAGTGATATTGGGTATCACTGCGGCGGCTTTTACCCCCTTGAAACCTGCTCGCGGAGTGCCAGAGAAGGAATGTAGAGATTGGAATTAACGTTCACCCATTTTGGTTCTTAAGTTCACCCATTCAAAAGAGAAAGGAGCAATCCACGAAACTAGTTTCAAAGAACTGAAAACTTATTT
>DATLZX010000109.1:0-2493 GCA_035573795.1 Pyrinomonadaceae bacterium
GTTCGAAGAATAGGTGAAAGCGGCTTTAATAACAAAGTAGAGCTGAAAAACCTGAACTCTGTCCGTTTTATGCAAAAGGCGATCGAATTTGAAATAGAAAGACAAATCAAAGCCTATGAAAACGGCGAAACTGTAGAGCAGGAAACCAGGCTTTGGGACGAGAGGACCCAAACCACCAGGGTAATGCGCAGTAAAGAAGATGCCCACGACTACCGTTACTTTCCTGAACCAGACTTGCAGCCGTTAAAAGTAACTAAAGAGTTCATCGAGGAAATCCGCAATTCACTGCCTGAATTGCCTGATGCCATGCGGGACAGATTCGTAGAAACTTATGAATTGACTATTGCTGAGGCCAATCTGCTAACGGCAAATAAGCCTTTGGCCGAGTATTTCGAAGAAACCGTTATCCATAGCAAGCGGCCGAAGTATGCCGCCAACTGGATCCTTGGTGAATTCATGCGCCTACTGAATGAAAGCGGTAAAGAAATTACAGACAGCCTTGTATCGGCAGAAGACCTCGCAGAACTGATCAAGATTGTTGATGAGGGAAAAATCAACAACAATCAGGCTAAGGAGGTTTTTGCTGAAATGTTTTCGACAGGGGATGCTCCGGCTTCAGTTATAGAGAAAAAGGGTTTCGTCCAAGTTTCGGACAATGAAACTATCTCGAAATGGATCGAAGAGGTGATGAAAAATAACTCTGAGCAAGTAGCTTCATATAAGGCGGGAAATCAAAAGCTTTTTGGTTTTTTGGTTGGGCAGGTGATGAAAATCTCCGGTGGCAAGGCGAATCCAAAATTGGTTAATGAGATTTTCAAGAAAAAACTTGATGAATAGTACGCTTCAAAATCTAACTATTTTCAAGCTTTGCTTGCAAACAATTTTTTTACTGTGCCTGAATTCTGTCGTATTGTTTGCACAAAACCAAAATCTTCCAAAACCTACACCGCCACCTGCAGAAAAAACTATCAAAACCGGTCGGGAGTCTTCGTTGATGATGAGATTTCCCCAATCACCGGAAACCGATCGGACGGATCCTGATCTTGCCACACGTTATGCATATATTCTGGCTCAGGCTGAAAGCACATTTTACAGAAAGCCTTCAAACAAAGAGCTGGAAGCAGTAAAGCTAGCACCTGAATTAAGAAGCAAATACGCCAATTATTTTTCAGAATCTAGCGGCGTAATCAGATTATTGCCCGATATCGGATGTGAAAAAAGTTTAAGGGTGATTGATGTACGGGCAGAGTGCCTTGAAAGGAAACTGCCCGGCTCAGGGAGCTCCTATTCATTCAGGATAAACAATTACCGCATCAGCAGGCTTTCGGACATAACCTACAACGGAGAATATCTGAAAGCTACTGGTGTCTATACGCTTGCTATGTTCCTGAGATTGAGCGTCGATGACTTTCTTGGGATCAGCATGAGTCTTCCTGCAGCAGGAAAGCTTGCGATACTTGAAGTACCCGAAAAGCTTGAAGATGCGATGAAAATGGAGAAAGAGCTTGACAGCGGTTATCGTATAGAAGATCTTTTTCTGAGATCATCGGTGAAAGCTGAGCTCGGAACAAATTTTTTACTTCGAAGCGTGGCATACCGTGGCAAGGTAATCAGAAGTTTCGACGGTGCGACTTACAATGAAATGGATTTCGATAAGAGGCGAGATATCCTTTTAGTATTGCGGCCGCTTGAAGTGCTTGTTGACGGGAGCCTGATTCTGGCATGGAAAAAATTGTCTGAAACTAAATCCCCAAAACTGGAGGATAGCAAGGGAAACCATGAGAACGAAGTTTTTCCCAGAAACTCAGACCAATAAAAACAAAATAAAATATACTCTGCAGGCTGCAAGATAAAAATTAACAACAGAGAATCATAACAAAAAATGAATAAAAAGGTTGCCATCGTAACCGGTTCGACAAGGGGAATCGGCTTTGAGATAAGCAAAAGTCTGCTGGAAAACGGCTTTAACGTGATGATCTGTGGACGTAAAAGATCATCTTTAAGAGAAGCCATAAGCGAGCTTTCGAAATATGGACAGGTTAACGGCGAAGTTTGTGATGTTAGAAATGAAGAGCAAGTAAAAATGCTTTTCAATGAATGCAAGAGATTGTATGGCCGGCTCGACCTTTTAGTGAACAATGCCGGAGTAGGGCACTTCGGTAAAACAGTTGAAAATTCAAGCGGTGAAGAATTCAGACAGCAGATAGAGACCAACCTGAACGGAGTATTTTATTGTTGTCATTATGCTATTCCATTAATGAAAGAGACCGGAGCCGGGAGGATTATTAACATATCATCTCTTGCGGGGCAGAATGCACACCCTAAAATGGCTGGATACAATGCTTCTAAATTCGGCTTGAATGGATTTACTGAAGCCCTCATGCAGGAGGTGCGCCAGGATAATATTTTCGTGAGCTTAATCTGTCCGGGTAGTGTTAATACCGCTTTTGGTGGAGATACAGAATCAGAGAGCAATTACTGGCAAATCCAGCC
>DATLZX010000110.1:0-2796 GCA_035573795.1 Pyrinomonadaceae bacterium
GATCCCAGGATCGGGCACTTCGCCTTCAGCCTGCCAACTGCTTATAAATTGCGCGGAAGAAAAGGAAAACTGGTGCTTAAAGAGGCCGTCAAAGACTTGCTGCCAAGAGAAATTTTGAACAGAAATAAAAAAGGATTTGGCATCCCAATAGCATCTTGGCTCAAGACGCATCTTAAATCTTTAATGCTGGAAATGCTGGATAGAGCCCGATTGGAAAAACAAGGACTGTTTCAGCCTGAATATGTCGAGACGCTGATAAACGAGCATTTAAACTCCAAGGCCTCGCACCATAAGGAAATATGGTCGCTGCTGGTCTTCCAACTTTGGTACGATAGATATTTGTCTAAATAAAGGGATTTTTTATAAAGAGATTATTTTTCTCTGCCTGGCAATATTCTTAGATGATTCAGAGGACCTTTGCAAATCACCGGCCGGCGGATATCTATCAGGCAGGCGGATGAATAAAGTAAAATTTTGAGAGCTTGCGATTTTTCAAGCAAAGTCCTGATAATGGCAATTGTTTCAAGCTTCAGGTATGATTTTATCTGGATTCTAAATTGTGTTTTCAATAGATCAGATATTGCAAATTAGCTGGACTTACGATTTTTTTCTAGGTCAGAATTACTTTTTAGAAAACTTAAAAATTTATGACTGAGTTATATCCGGAAATTGAACCCTTTGATTCTGGAATGCTGCGCGTTTCGGATATCCACGAAATTTACTATGAACGCGTTGGCAATCGAGACGGCATCCCGGTAGTTTTTCTGCATGGCGGCCCTGGGGGCGGCTTAATACCATTGTATAGAAGATTTTTCGACCCTGAAGCATATCATGTAATATTGTTCGACCAGAGAGGCTCGGGCCGGTCAACACCGCATGCTGAACTAAGAGAAAACACAACGTGGGACCTGATCGCTGATATCGAAAAGTTGCGGGAAAAGTTCAATATTGATAAATGGTTCGTTTTCGGTGGCTCATGGGGCAGCACACTTTCGCTTGCCTATGCTATAAATCACCCGGACCGCTGCCTCGGACTTATACTCCGCGGAATTTTCCTGACGCGAAGGAAAGAACTTCTATGGTTTTATCAATACGGTGCTTCAGAAATCTTTCCTGATTACTGGGAAAGATATCGCGACGAGATACCAGAGAACGAACGGACTGATTTCATGTCAGCCTATTACAAACGGCTGACATCGGATGATCCGGAAATCAGACTCTCAGCTGCAAGAGCCTGGAGCACATGGGAAGGGGCAACGTCTAAACTCTTTCCAGATAAAGAACAGATAATGCATTGGGAGGGCGAGCATGAGGCTTTAAGCCTTGCTCGCATTGAATGCCATTACTTTATGAACGGCTCTTTCTTCCCTTCGGAAAATTATATTTTGGATAACGTGGACAAAATAAGTAAAATCCCAACAACGATAGTTCAGGGACGATACGATGTGGTCTGTCCGATGAGCTCAGCCTGGGAGTTGCATAAGGCTTTGCCGGAGTCAAAACTAATCGTTGTGCCTGACGCCGGACATTCTGTCTCAGAACCAGGCATCTCGTCAGCGTTAGTTGAAACTATGAACGCACTCAGATCAACGAAACAGGCTGTTGTGTGAACAAAGCATCCAGTCAGAAACTGAGATGCTTATTTTTCAGCCAACTTTTTTCCTAAGGATTGGAAATTATGAATTTAAGTTCAACAGAAATTTTACTGATAGTCTTGGTCATCTTTCTTCTTTTTGGGGCCTCAAGGCTGCCTCAGTTAGCCAAAGCTTTGGGACAGTCGAAAAAGGCCTTTCGCGAGGGAATGAAAGAAGCTGAAGAGGAAGAGAAAAAAGAAAAACAGCTTGAGGCACAGGAGAAGCCAAAGCTGACTGCCCTAAGCGACCAGGAACTGCTCGAGGAGTTAAAAAGGCGCAGCGAAACACAGAATTGACTTTTTCCATTGCTAGTTTATCTCACGGAAGCGGCCGGTAAGCATAGAAATTCGCAGCTTGAATCGGAAACTGAGATTGGAGCTTTCTTCTTCAAGTATTTTGCGGATTCGCAAATAGAGTGATTTATCTACCTGACCAAGCCATAAAGGAAAAAGAAAATCAGAAATTAAAGGGCTCTCGACGAATTCCTCAGCAGAGTCATACTCAAAAAACAGCTCACTCTGTTTCTGATCAATTTCAGTCAAGCCGGATTCATTGGCAATTTGTTCAATTTTTTCCAAAGTAGGGTAACTAACAGTTAATTCTTCGGCAAGCTGCATCAGCCTTTGGTCGGAAAGGCCGAGAGCAGCCTCCCAAATCACAGAAAAAATCTCGCCAAAACTACCACTGATCGGACAGATCAGCAAAAAGCGTGTGCCAGACCGCGCGTAATTTGACGCATTCAACACATCTGCTAATAAGCTGCTCGGCCCTGAAAGAGTTTCATCCAAAACTATCAAATCATGATCAATTTCAGGCGCATTAGATTGGAATTGTACCGTAGATCCGAGGCTTTCGCCTTTGTCTATGGCGATGGCGGCTAGCTCTTCATTTTCACAAAGTGCAGTTATCGAAGCATGGCCGGCAAGTTTTTCTTCGATAGCAAAACAGGCCTCACCAGTCCCTGCTTTGATAAAAAGAATGCTTTCAGGTTTTAATTTGCCGATCGTGTCAATTACACGCTCGAAAATCGGTCTGGTGTAGATTTCATTGATATTCAAATCTCGTAAAAATGCGAGTTCTCGTTCAGATTTATTCATTATAGATTTAATCTACAATTTTATGCATTAAATGCAAAAGCGGCCGTGCAATATTTTTGTCATTA
>DATLZX010000111.1:0-3855 GCA_035573795.1 Pyrinomonadaceae bacterium
TGCCTGATAGATCGCGTTGTCAATCTCATGTTTCGGAATATAATCCAGCTTTTTATAAAGCAGTGATGAAATGCCGATTTTCAGGTGGCCATTGGCTAAGCGATGCGCGCCTTGCCCTACGGCAGTCAAGGCTAAAAGCAAAATCAACGCCGCGGCTGATAGAATGTTCCTTAAATAACTAGAATGTGCGGCCATCGTAATTTCTGGCCAGAAAATTGTTGAAATTTGCTCTAGTCAGTTTTTATTGACTTTCCCAACATTTTCAAGGTCGGAAAAAGCTACAACTAATAGCAAAACAACAATTCCGAGAGTGGCCAAAACGTACAGAAGGGAGATTTGTTCGAGGTAGATCAATGTACCGATAACGATTGTTGCAATCGAAAGCAGGAGAAAAACTTTTGCCCTGCGACTTAAGTTATTAGGTAAAAGGCTCATTTCGATTATTTATTTAATGCTTACTGTGTAATCTTTAGATTATCAAAAGAATTTTAATAAAAATCAAAGCCAGCGACAAGCTGTACCATTTTATTACATTCGCTCTCGCCTTTGCTCATGTAGTCAGCCTAACCCTTGCTAACTATAAAGTTATTTCGTTAACCACAAATAATTTTGCTCCGATTCCTTGTTTTTAATCATGCAATAGATCTCAAAACTGCCTTTTTTTATCGAAAACAGTTATTTCAAATCCTGAAATCTGTTTTTGCCCTGAATCTGCCCGCTCACTTTCGATCTATTATTCGCAATGGAAGTTCTTTCTTCGTATTTGATTCTGTAGCATCAAGGCTCTCGTTGTCGAAATCTGGCTTTAATTTACTGATGTCGGTCATTTTTTTACCAATCTCGAGTATGTCGCCGGCCTGCAGTTCTGTCTCTTTCAAATTTTGCTTCGTAATTTTCAGGGGCAACTCAATTCTGGAAGTTTTGTCTTTTTCCCTCCTTAAAATGACGATTCTGGAAATTTCGCTGTCAGTAACTCCGCCGGCGGCTGCTATAGCTCTCTCGACACTGAGTCTCTCCCTGAAATATAGCTTACCCGGCTTTCTGACTTCGCCTTGAATATAAACATACGGAGCCTCCTGAACGATTACGATATCGCCGGGCTCGATGCTTATTTTTGCAGCTTCTGTTCCTTTTAACAGCGTGTCGAGCGAGAAAATTTTCGGCCCGCTTTCTGAGAGCTTCTCTCCGCAGCCCGGACCAGGCGGCCTGAATATTGATATCTCGCCTCCTGCATTTTGTGTAATCCCGCCTGCAATCGTTAATGCCTCAAGCAGCGAAAGCTTTCTTTTAATCAAAAGCCTCAAAGGCCGCTTGACTGCTCCATCAATTACTGTAGCTTGCCGCCCGTTTCTATCAATTATCTTTACATTGATTTTTGGTTTTCGCAGCAGACGCGAATATATTGTTTCGATTTTTTTTGCTAATTCTGACTCGCTTAGACATGCTGCAAATACCGGCTCCGCACTGCGATCGAAATTTTCGAGATAGCCATATTTATCTACGCGTCCGCGCCAGTCGAATTCGAGGTTTCCTTCAACATCAATGTCAACGATATCTCCGGGATGTATCAAATCAGTTCGCTCTGCAGATGTGCTATCTATCGTAGTTGTTTGGCTTTCGGCTTTGTGCAAGAAAAGCAGTAATGAAATAACCAGCAAAACACTGATTTTCCTTAAAGCCATTCTGTAAATCATAAATTCCACAGACCGCGCACTGTATTTAATTTAGTTCTGATGAAGAATGGAAATTTGACAGGCACTACATCTCTTCCTGATATTCTGTTTCTTGTTCCGACTGAACTTTCAAAGAGTCATTTTCGGATGCGTTTTCAACAGATGCATTTTCTGGCTCTTTGTTATCCGATTTCGGTTTTCTTTTAGGGGCTGCATGACGTGGAGGAGAGGGTACCGCAAAGCCCAAAAATTCTAAATTGCAATCTTCGCACAAAAGGTAAAATCTGAAAATTACTCTGAAAAACAAAGGACTCCGCCTGTATCCTTTTCTGATTCTATTACTTAGGCATGCTGGACATTTTTGAACAAACATTGGGGAATCAATATTAGCTTGCTGCAGGATGGGAGAATGACTAGCTAATTCAATGTTTTCCCTCGCCATCGGCACTCTCAAGCAGTTTAAGTTTTTGTTTAATTTGGTTTTCTAAGTCGCTGAGCTCTCCGGATTTATTGCTGTTTTTAGTAAGGCGCTCAAGCATCTGTGCATATAGTTTATTTGCCTTATCGGCCGAGCCGCTTTTTTCCGCCCGCCTTGCTTTTTCAAAGGCCGATTTGAGTTCGAGCGAGACGGTCAAATCCTTTATTGCCTTGGCAGATTCGATTAATAAGATCTCCTCCGGGTATGCCGCAAGTGCAGTATCTATAACTTTGCCGGCATTTCGCGAAATCTTGAGTTTTTCATTGATAGTTTTCGCATTGCCAACAGCCTCGGTAATTGACCTGGTCTCTATTTCTGCCCATTTCAAAGTGTGATAACGGTGCAGCTTTTTAGAATACTCTATGCCTTTTCTCAGTTGTCCGAGCCTTGGCGATCCAGGCCTGATTGTTTCAAGCTCGGCCTCAGCCCTTGCAATGTATTCATCACACATTTTGCAAACCTCAAGGTGGCTGGCTGATACTTGAGAAAAGACGCTGGCAGCCTCTGATTTTTGCTTCAGGTCGGATAATAATTTGGCATTGGCTTCAATTGTAAGCTTTGTGGGGCTGACCGCCTTGAATCTGATCGGCTCATGCTTTCTGACAGTATGAACTTTTTGGTTCGAAAGCCTTGACTGTTTCTTTGCTAAAAGCTTGGTACCAAGCACTATCAGCAATACGCTCAACCCTGCAATTATCGAAATTATCAACCTTTCTTCTTCTTTCTGGCCTTCAGTCAAAAGGAAAATAGCAATCGAGGTTACTATTGCAGCAATAAAGGCTAATAAAAGCTGAGGCAGCAAAGACGGAATCAGCGGTCGGTGAGGAAAATCATTATTTTTGCTGTGGCTGAGCATCCGGATATATTCAAAGAAAATTTTGCCAGGTTATGGAATATATTTTTCCCTTGATTTAGAATACCCTAGAAAGCTTTTTTTGGTAAGTTATTGTTAATTTTTCCTTAAGCTTTTGTCAATTATCGGGATTTTTGAATCAATGCTGAAAACGCAAGTTTAGACAAATATCCCGTGCATAGTAAATTGCGATCATTTTTGCCTTTTTTAAGGTCTGTTTTATCCAAAAAAGCTTTTTAATTGATATTTTTTAATTGAAAACCCACTCTTTTAATGTTTAATTCCAACCATAATAAACGCCGCCGGAAAATGTGGGCAAGGCCGGGAATGCAGGTAGTCTTCAGGGCAGAGGTCATGCCTGGCAAAACACGGCAGGAAAGAACTTTCAAAGTCAAAGAAGTTTTGGAAAATGGAAGGGTCGTTCTTGAGGGCTTTCCGGATGAGTATCGTGAGGGCGCATTTGAGCCAATCCGCTTCGATAAGATTAATTCCGATAAAACCAATTCCGGAGATTAAATCTTGCAAAACCCTAAGCAGTATTTTTTTTCTGAAACAGCCAATCCGCTCTTGATTACTACCAGATAGACCGTGGGCAAAGCCTAAATCCTGATTTCATCTCCAACAGGGAAAAATTTTACCCTTGAGTCCATCAAGCCTTTTATTTCCTCCCTTACCTCATCCAAAAAAGCAGGCTTGGTATTGATTATGTAAACCGTTCCGTCTCCTTTGAAATTTGCTATTTGGCCAGACAGAATTTCTGGAATAAGGTGATAAGAATCTTCGGCCAGTTTTGACAGCTTATTCGGAAATGCGCATTCGATAAGCAAATTCCTCGCCCCCAGACTATTGAC
>DATLZX010000112.1:0-5044 GCA_035573795.1 Pyrinomonadaceae bacterium
GGACAGTCCACATGCGCATAGTGCCGATTCGCCGTCTCATACTCCACATGCGCCGTCGCTATCGTGATACCCCTCGCCTTCTCCTCAGGCGCATTGTCTATCGAATCAAATGCCCTTACCTGCACCTTCGGATTGTGCTTCGCCAATACCTTCGTTATCGCTGCCGTCAATGTCGTCTTCCCATGATCTACGTGCCCTATCGTCCCTATGTTCACATGCGGCTTCGAACGATCAAATTTCTCTTTGCTCATTTTTTATCAACGCTCCGATAAAATCTTTATTTCGTGATGACTGATATCCTAAAATCTAATTGCCAAATAAAATACAATTAAAAAATCTCCTGTCTGATGGAGCCCAAGACGGGGATTGAACCCGTGGCCTCGTCCTTACCAAGGACGCGCTCTACCACTGAGCTACTTGGGCTTTTTCAAAAAGTCATGGAGCGGGAGACGAGACTCGAACTCGCGACATTCAGCTTGGAAGGCTGACGCTCTACCAACTGAGCTACTCCCGCCCACAGCAATTTGATATACGTTAAATTTTTGGATCCAGCAGGATTTGAGAAACGCTGAGGCTATGCTCGCTGCCTTAGTGTCAGATTACCAAATCCCTTACCAAATCAAGTCTTTAACATGGTGCAAGGGGCAGGATTCGAACCTGCGTAGGACTTGCGTCCGCCGGGTTTACAGCCCGGTGCCATTAACCACTCGACCACCCTTGCTAAGATCTTCAGAAATATTGCAATAATCAGCTCCTGGAGCTAATTAGCAAATTTCCAATAATAGCCAACTTCTCTTCAAGGCGCAAGCGCAAAAGCCGGCTAAACGACATAATCTTCAAAACCTGCAGAATTTAGAAGGGTTAATTAGACTTTTTTGGACGCTCAGTAGGGCAAAGCCTTGATGCATTGGCAATTGCTGAAAATCCTATATTTCTTCTATCCGGCAAGCCGATCATTATTGTGGCTCTTAGGCTTTGGGCCGCATGAAAAATCCACATCAACCTATAGTTTTGGCCGGTTTTAACCGCTTTTAATGTCCGATTGGGCTGCAGTCGTTGCAGCAGTTAGCCGCTTTGAGCCTTTCAAGATTTTCTGTAAGGACATTCTGTGACCTCATCCTGCCCAGATTCCAAGACCTTATATCATTGTTTTCTTTATAGCTTTCCAACTTTTTAAGAAAAATTTGTGATACCTCGCATTTATTCTCATCGCTTAAGATTTCAAAATTTTCGACCAAAGCATTTACCGCATCCCCACTTAAACGAGCATTATATGCTGCGTCAAAAGGCCTTCCCTTCTGCATTAAAGCAAGGTTTGTCCTGGCAATGTAATCATCCGGATTGAGAATATTCAGATAAGCCAGCACCAGCAGGCCGCTTAAAACGGCACCGCCGGCAAAATTGTTTCTTTTCCCACGTAGAACCGTCAGGCAAAACCACAGAAACACTATCCCAAGCCAAAAAATGAATACCATTGGATAAAATCGCACCGTAGTCATTCCATATCCTAATTCTCCCGTAATGAGGAAAAGCCTTTGAAGCGCCGAGGCCATTATCACAAAAAGCAGCGATATTTGAAGCCCGGCCAAAAATCTGAAAATCAACCGCGCCTTTTTATTCTCTTTATCAATGAGCCATTCCGTAATAAGCAGAAAAGGTAAAACAAGTCCTGCAACTACTACTAATTCCCCAAAACCTCGCCGCGCATATTCGGATAGTTTTAATCCTTCTGTATTTTGAACCAATTCAAGCCCGCCAAATAAATAAGGGACCTGAAACGCAACGAAACTGAGAAACAAAAGGTTCAGCGCACCGAGTATTACTATCAGTTCACTTGTTCCGAACTTAAAAAACGATGGTAAAAAGCTGTTCTCGATGTTCTGCCAACTGAGCCCTCTGACCTTTGTCAATGTTTGAGGGCTTTGTTCAGAATCACCCTGCTTGCCGGCAGAAGTTTTTTGCAGCGCAGACTCATTCTCTAATTGCTGGCTACCTGAAGCTCCTTGCATTTGATTCTGCTGATCCTGGTGATTCTGAAATTGCTGACCGTCAGGTCGCATTTCCGCCGGATCTTCATTTTGTATCCTTTCAATAAGGCTGGCATTTTCGGCATTTCTGTAAATTGCCGCATCGTCTCCTTGCAGGCTTTCCAGGATTGAAACACTTCCCGGTTGAAATGACCCGCTTGCCGTTGATTCTGAAGTTTCCGAAACAAAGGTTTTATCACTGCGGATTGAAACTTCGCCGATTCCGCACTCCTGCTTCAGATTAGATGAAGCACCGCCTTTGGCTGGTGCGGGCTGTTGGCCTTCCTGCTCCTGATTTTTTCCTGCATAGCCTGCAGGCTTATAGCCTGTGAAAAGCGGCACAGCAAATCCGCGAAAATAACCTGCACAAAGCCATGCCAAAGTAAAACTAATCACTAAATGCGAAATCGCGTTATCCAGATCAAACCAGATCAGCCTGTTTACCCATGATTCAAAATCCGAATCCGCCGAAATAAACAATGCCCCAAAAATCAATAAAAGCGGAACCGCAACCAAAATTCCCCTTGCCACTGCAAACAAGCCCCTCGCGAGCTGCCCGTGAGCTGTGCTTTTCCAGTCCAGATCATTGCCGAGCAAAACAAAAGGGCCAAATAAAGATGAAAAACCTGCAATCAAGACCCCTGCAATGTAATGCAAAACGCCTGCAGCCCTTTGCTTTATCCAAAAATTGGAAAGAATAATGGCACCCATTGAAAAAATGATTGCGGCTGTATCAAACAGCTTGAGCTCGAATGAATCCCTTAATGAAAACATCGAGCCGAAAAAGATTATTGCAGCAGTAAATGCAAGATTAATCGGCGTAAATAGTTCTGCCCGACGCTTGTGTGAAAAATACAGCACACAGGCCGCAAAGCCTGCTACAAAAACGCTGGCACCGACTCCCCACGGAGTATGCCTGAGCAGGAGGTTTCCCGCTATTCCCATCGCTGCCGCCATCAAAAGTATTTCAAATCCGATTTTTGATTTATTGATCATTGTTTTTTAGTTTTTTTAAAAATTGTTACGGTAAAAAGCGCCCTGTTTTATTCAAAGCTTGTCAGTTTATCCGGTCTTCACTCCTGGCCCTGACGCATTGCTTTGATTAGAAACTCCATATGATTCAGGTAACGGCTTAAAGCCTCCCTTCCTTTTTTTGTTATTTTGAATTCGGTCAAGGGAACTCGACCCGAAAAAGTCTTGGTGCACTCGATGTATCCGGCTTCCTCGAGCTTGCGGGCATGTACACTGATATTTCCATCCGTTGCCGATAGAATGTTCTTCAAATCATTGAATGAAAGCTTTTCATTGGCCGCAAGGGCACTGATTATCCCAAGGCGAATCCTTTCATGTATCAGCTTGTCCAGCTGCTCTGCGGGATTGCTGATAGCCGCCCTTAAACCATTGCTTTCTTTTTTTTCTAGACTTTTACGCATTGCAGAATTTCTTGCCATTCAGTCAGTCTCCATCAATGAAATGTTTTACTGCTTTGGAGTAGATTTTCTTGGTTTAATTCTTCTAAAGGCCCGGTATCCTGTAAGACCGGAACAATGAAAAGCTTCCATGTTTAACCACCGTATTTTTTTGCGATGATAATTCCAAAGACTATGTGAAGAATCCCGAAGCTCAAGGCCATCATTTCATCGGATAGTTCAGCGGGCAGGAAAACTGAAATCGCCCCAATAAAGAGGAAACACCAGCCCATCAGTGGTACAACCTTTACCGAAAACAAGCCGCCGCCAATAACCGCAGCCCCATAAAGAAGTATCCAGGCAGGTGCCATTAATTGATATAGTCCATGCTTCCACAGCCCGGCAGTCAAAGCCACTCCGCATAAAACTGGCGGCAGAAACCCGGCAGCAAATTTTCGGGCAGCAAGGCTATTAAGCTCACTTCCGATAATTTGTGATTTATGCCAAATTGCCAGCAGCCCGATTGAAAACGCCAAAACGGCTTCTGCAAGCCAGACTATCAGCACCTGCTCGCGATCTGCGGCTCTATTGGCGATGAAAGCCGCAGCAACAGCAGTCAGCCCCATCAAAACCCCGCCAAGGCCGGGAACTGCCGTAAAGTTACCCGACCTTTCCATTGTCGAGCGTATGAATTCAAGGTTCTCGATGGCCCGGTCGCTTAAACTGACCGGCTCGCTCTCACTTCCTGCACTTCTTTTTAATGACTTCTCTGCCATACACCATTAACAAACTACATAAAGTAATAGATTTAGTCAAGTACTTTATGATATAAAGTATCTAACTTGTTGATTTTTCATGACATTTTCCTATGCGGCATAATGCGGGGCCGATTCATCCTGTTAATCTTGTTAAACAAAAATGATTTCAAGGCAGGAAAATTGCATGAGATGAGTGTTATATCAGAGTAAGAAAAAAATTAGATATATTCTGTAAAAGCCGCCTTAAAATAAAAGCCGCTTCAGGACTTTTTTTATCAACAGTAACCGCAAATTTCTCTCACCCTTAGCCAAATTTTATCATCTTGGAATGACTCTGCTTATAAACTGACATTGCAAATCTGATAAACTTCACCTTATGTCATACTATGGCGATAAAGCACCACTTTCTTACAACAAATACCTGCGTGTAGAAGAATTGATCAAACTACAGACCACCCTCTCAACGCCCGAAAGCCATGATGAGCTGCTTTTCATCATCACGCATCAAGCATATGAATTATGGTTCAAGCAAATCCTGCATGAACTTGATGCGACCATCAAATGGCTGGACGATGGCCGTATTTTCAGGGCAAATCACAGCCTGCGAACAGTCATCGCGATAGAAAAAGTGCTGGTTACCCAACTGGAAATTCTGGAAACCATGGCGCCGATCGGTTTTCTGGAATTTCGAGACAAGTTGAATCCTGCGAGCGGCTTTCAGTCTGTTCAGTTTCGGGAGATCGAATTCATCTCAGGGCTAAAAAACCCTGATTTGCTCAGATTTTTTGCTGAAGATAAATATGCTACGGAGCGATTGACTGAGAGGCTGGGCGGCAGGACTCTCGCCGAC
>DATLZX010000113.1:0-9774 GCA_035573795.1 Pyrinomonadaceae bacterium
CACATGCTGACATGATTTAAAAAACAGCGATTTGTTTGGCCAGCTTGCTACACAAGCTCATTCAGCCCTTATTTAAATAAAAAATTCAAACACTTTCGGCTTATGCGCTGAAAAGTTTTGTGAATAACCGCGCGTTAAATACATCTGTAGTTTCTTTAAGTAAATCCATTCGCCAAAAAGAAAATTTTCGCCCTTTAAACAGAGTGACGCAGCATGTCACTCTGATAATTTTATAATCTCCCACGTCATGAATACACATACCAAGAGATCATTTCGCGTTTACCATAATTCAACAGTTCGAATAACGAAAATCGCAAAAGAAATAGGAAGTAATAAATATCCAAGTGTTGCTCAACTGGCAACAATGCTCGAAGTAACCGAGCGCACAATCAAAAGAGACTTAGATCTGATGCGCAACGAACTCGGGGCGCCGATCAAACACGATAAAAAAAGACGCGGCTTTTATTTTACATCACCGGGCTGGACGCTTCCGCCGATAAAGATGTCCGAGGGTGATATATTGGCATTTCTGTTGGCAGAACACCTGTTGCAAAAAAGCGGGCATGAGCCTTACGCAAAATTGTTAAAAGAATCATTGTCGAAACTATCAACTTTCCTGCCCGAGTATATTTCTGTAAACATTGCAACTCTGGGCGAACAGGTCAGGTTCGAGCGATCGCCTTTTGTCGAGGTTGACCTCGGGGTATTGCAATTAGTGGCGCAAAGTGCGACCGAACAGGTTTCGCTGGAATTCGATTATTATTCTCCGCACAATCAACAAAAAACGCACCGAGTCGCAGACGTGCACCTGCTGCACAATTTTGCCGGGGACTGGTTCGCAATCTCTTTTGACCACGACAGAAACGATTTTCGCGATTTTCTGGTCGGTAGAATGTCGAATGTTAAAAAGACAGACCAGGAATTTCAAAGACAGCCGGATTTCGATCCGGAGAATTATCTGCGGCGCGGATTCGGAATGATGAGAGGTGGCAAACTGACAACGGTCGTTATAGAAATAGATGCCTACCGGGCACAATGGCTCAAAGAACGCGGGCCGATGCATCCGGACGAAGTCAGGGAAGAGCTTGCAGACGGCTCATTAAGAATTACTTTCAAGATTGGCGAAAATGGGCTTGATGCAGTCGTCAGGCATTGTTTGACATATGCAGGACATTGCAAGATCAAAAGCCCACAGAAAATGGTCAACATGTACGTCGAGAGATTGAAGAAAGCACTGGAAGCGCACAGTTGAAAGGGGCTTACTGCTTTTATTGACTTAAATAAAAACTACTGAGTTGACCGTATGTAAATATTAATCACACACTACAATTTATGAGCTTAGCCCGAAACCGGGCAGAGAAAGAATACTGAATAGCGTCATCAAGATTACAACGAACCAACCGCCAATATTCAGAATCAATGGATGCCTATAGCTATCGCCAATGGAATTTCGCTTTGCAGAAATCAGCATCAGTGCTAAACCGATTGGCAGAATAAAACCGTTAACTGTTCCGGCAAAAATCAATATTGAAACTGGCCGGCCTGCGACCAGAAATATCAATGTTGCAACAATGATAAAAATGATAACGCAAAGGCTTTGACGTTCGGCTATCTTTAGAGAAAAAGTTTTGATGAAAGTTATGCTGGTGTAGGAAGCCCCGACTACTGAAGTAATCGCAGCGCACCACATCACAAAGCCGAAAATCTTGTAACCGATAATGCCTGCTGCGGATTGGAAAACCGACGCGGCCGGATTTGCTGCATCCATCGAATAACCAAGAGTAAACACGCCAAGAGCAGCAAGAAATAAAACGTATCGGAAAATTGCCGTAAGACAAATGCCAACAACGGCGCTTTTGTCAATTTCTTTCAAATGGGCGGTTCCTGTTTTGCCGGCATCTATCAGCCTATGTGCGCCTGCAAATGTGATGTAGCCACCGACTGTGCCTCCTACTAAGGTAATTACTGCTCTAAAGTCAATAGTCTCAGGCAGTAAAGTTCTGTGCAGAGCTGTGGCCACAGGTGGGCTTGCCTTGTAAACGACGTAAAACGTAAACAAAATCATCAAAATTCCAAGCAGTTTGACAAAGGCATCCATCGCCCGTCCGGCATCTTTTATGACAAAAATCGCAATTGCAATAGCTGAGCTGATAGCTGCACCCGTTGCAACATCTAGCCCAAACATCGCATTCATACCGAGCCCGGTGCCTGCAACGTTACCGATGTTGAAAATCAGGCCGCCGAAAAAGACAAGTATTGAAAGCAGATAGCCGCTTCCTTTTACAGTGGTATTAGCAATATCCTGAGCATGTCGGCCATTAACCGTAACGATGCGCCAAATATTCATTTGTGCGAAGATATCTAAGATCACCGAAAGCAAAATGACAAAACCAAAACTGGCAAGCAACTCATTTGTAAAGACGGTAGTCTGAGTCAGAAAGCCAGGACCGATTGCTGAGGTCGCCATCAAAAAAGCAGCACCAAGCAGTGTAGAGTTGTTTTTAAACCAGATGGATTTCATTATTGTGTTATATGGTTAACTTTTTAGATTAAGTGCGGAGCTGTCAGATTGGTTTTATTGCAATATTATTTTCTGAAAATCTGGAATAGATTGCTTTGGCAATTTCCAGAGCTGAGCTGTTATCTCCATGTATGCAAATTGTATCTGCAGGGATTCTCAGCGGCATTCCGTCCAAAGATAGGATTTCGTTTCCGACTGCTAGATTAAAAGCCTGTGCTGCAGCTGTATCCTTATCCGTAATCAATGCTCCATGCATATGACGTGGTGCAAGGGTTTTGTTGTGTAAATATGCACGGTCAGCAAATGCTTCAGCTGCAGTCTTTATTCCTAGCCGATTGGCTTCATAAATCAAACAGCTTTCGGCAAGTCCGTACAAGATAATATCCGGACCGAAATCCAGTATTACGTCAACTATCACTTTTGCAATATCAGTGTTTACAGCTGAATCATTGTAAAGCGCTCCGTGAGGTTTTAGATGATGTAATGAAATCTGATACTCTCTGCAAACCTCGGCGATCATACTTATTTGTGAGTGAATTGAGGCGTACAAATCATTTGCCGAGAGCTTCATTGACTTACGCCCGAAATTTTCCTTGTCGGGATAGCTTGGATGCGCTCCGACTGCAACATTATTTTTAACCGCCAGCTCTATGGTTTTTCTTACGGAATTGATGTCACCAGTGTGGCCACCGCAGGCAATATTGGCTGAGCTGATATACTTCATCAGACCTTCGTCATTTGGTTGGCCTTCACCCAAATCGCAGTTGATGTCAATCGCTATCATTTCTTTTGAGTGGTTTCTCGGGTGTTTTGATCAATCCTCGAACAGCTGATTGATTTATGCAGATTAATTTATCATGACCCGAAAAATTATAAATCTTTTTGTGTAAATTCAATGCCTGTTTTTGCTATAGCAAGAAATTTGTTCAGACGCAATAGTTCTTTTTCTGCCTGCTGAGTGTTGATTAATTCAAAAGTGATATTATTTCTGGCCTCCTGTTGTGCAAGCCTTGGGATGTCACTGCTTATAACATTGGCTATTCGCGGATAACCGCCTGTTGTTTGGTGATCTGACATAAGAATGATCAATTGCCCATCGGGCAAAAGCTGTATAGTGCCTTCACTAATGCCGGAGGGGATGATTTCCTTGCCTTCTGACTTCAGGCTTTCACCATGAAGCCTAATTCCCATTCTGTCTGAGCTTTCAATGGTGAATGTGCTGTTCAGAAATTTCTGTTTTTCAGTGTCATCCAGGTAGTCGAATTCTGTGCCGGGTAAAACTCTGAAAGGTAAATCTCCGGCGAGGCCAATTGGCACGGAATGGCCGAAACTAATTCCCACATTTCTGAAGTGAAGGCCGTCTGTATCGAGGTAATCGCCTGTTACAAGCGCTCTGCCAAGAAAACCGCCGAAGCCGGCCTTAAGGTTTGTGCTGTAACTTTCAAGAATGCTTTGCAACTTGAAGCTGCCTGAGATACCAAAATAGCAGTAGTTTCCAAACAATGGTTTTGTAAATTCAAGCACATCTCCTTTCTCGGCAAGATAAACCCGCCAATTCGAGATTTTATTACCATTGAGTGCAGGGCTGAAATTGGCGCCTGCAGTGGCGAACGCCATTCTTTTATTAAACGCTATAACCGGGGCCGGAAAGCAGAATTCAATCAACGCATTGTTCGGATTATTACCCAAAAGTATGTTCAAGGCTGAGGCTGAAAACTTGTCGGCGAAACCATTTGGGTTTATGCCAAATTTTCGGAAGTGAAAGCGCCCCTTGTCCTGAACTGTTGATAGGAGTCCGGCTTTGGCAATCGTGATAGACATTGAGCGTAATAATTTAGAAAAGTCCGGATGAAATGAATTTAACCCGGTCGCCAGGTTTCAAAAGTGTCGGAGGATTTTTGTCTATATCAAACATTTTAATGCCAGTTTTTCCGACTATGTTCCAACCTCCCGGTGAATCGAATGGATATATGCCCGCAAAGCATTCGGCTATGGCTAGGCTGCCGGCCGGGACTAACTTTCGCGGTGTTGTTTTTCTGGGAACTCGAAGTTTTTCCGGCAAATCTCCCAGATAAGCGAAGCCTGGCAAAAAACCGAGCATTTTGACTTCGAATTCTGTTGAGAGCAGTTCTGCGATTATCTCTTCCGCGCAAAGCGAAGTTAGCTTTTCAATTTCTTTAAGGTCAGAGAAAGGCCCATCTTTCAAGAATTGAACATTGATAGTATGTATTGCATGGGCGGAATTAATTTCGATGTGGAGATTTGATGCAATATTGGTCAAAAAACTTTTGACAGCCTCGAAGGCACATATTGGCTTAGGGTCGGCATTTTTTAAAATCTCGACCGGGTCGTACCAAATCGTAACGGAAGAAATTGCGGCTGCTGCCTCGATAATCCCTTTTAGCCGATGCTTTTCAATTTGAGTAGCAAAGCTGCGGGCAAAGATAATCTGCTCATCGGTTTTCAGTTTTGTGAAACTCACAACAGCGGCAGAGTCGCCTAGCGCTTTTATCTCGATTTTGCTGCTGAGATTCATAATTGCCGCTGTTTTGGATCCAGATATTCCCGCAGGCCGTCACCGATAAAGTTGAAAGCGAGAACTGTTATGGCAATGGCCAATCCAGGAAAAAATAAAGTATGCGGGTAGATGGAAAAATAATTCCTCGATTCATCAATCATTGTCCCCCAGCTTGGAGCCGGAGGTGGAATTCCGAGCCCCAGAAATGAAAGCGAAGCCTCTGCAATTACGGCACCGGCCATTCCAAGAGATGCCTGGACAATCAGCGGCTGTATCGCGTTGGGTAAGATATGGGAAACGATTATTCTGAGATCCGAGGCGCCAAGCGAACGTGCGGCTTGGATAAATTCCATTTCGCGAACTTTCAGAACCTGTGCGCGCATTACTCTGGCATAGCTTACCCAGCCAATGACACAAAGAGCCAAAATCAGTTTGCCAAGCCCAGAACCCAAAAAAGCAACCAATGCGATAGCCAGCAAAAGGCCGGGAAATGCCAAAATCACATTAAACAAATAGCCTGAAAGAAATGCGTCAAGCCAGCCGCCATAATAGCCCGCAATTGCTCCGATAATGATGCCGAAAAAGCAGGAAACCAAAACTACGGTAAGCCCAACCTCCATTGAAATGCGGGCGCCGTAAACTACACGGGAAAAAACATCGCGTCCAAGTGCATCAGTGCCGAAAAAATGTTCGGCAGACGGTGATTCGAAACGGCTTGAAAGATTTTGTGCGTCGGGATCATGTGTTGCTATCAAAGGGGCAAAGAGTGCCAAAAGCGTTATAACTATTGCAAAAATGGCCCCAAGATAAAAAAGACGGTTCATGCGATGATAGGAAAAAACTTTGGTTGTTTTAACTATTTTCGTTTGTCTTTAATTATATTTGATCCTCGGATCCAACTGGCGATAAACAAAATCAGTAATTAAATTAGCAGCGATGAATGTAAGGCTGATTACAAGAACGCAGCCTTGAACAAGCCTGTAATCTCTTTTAGCTATTCCGTCCTCTAAAAGCAGAAGGCCAAGCCCTTGCCAGTTGAAAATTTTTTCTGTGATTATTGAGCCTGCCAGCAGGACGCCAAGCTGCAGCCCTAAAACCGTAACTACAGGGATCAATCCATTTTTCAAAGCATGTTTCAGTATAACCTTGCTTTCGCTCAAGCCTTTGGCACGTGCTGTGCGGATATAGTCTTCGCCAAGTTCTTCTATGATACTTGAGCGGATCATCCTTGTTAAAATTGCGCTCAAGGCGGCTCCGAGCGTTACTGCCGGTAAAACAATGTCTTCGGGATATTGGCTGCCTGTTGCAGAAAACCACTTCAATTTTACTGCGAAAAAATAAACCAAAAAGGGGCCGATAACAAATGTAGGCAACGATATGCCTAGCAACGCCACAAACGAGGCAAAATTATCTAAAATGCCGTTTTTATTAACTCCAGCAAAAACGCCTAGAGGGAGTGCAATGCCGATTGCAACAAGCATTGAGGCCAAAGTCAATTTCAAAGTAGATGGATATCTTTCGAGTATCATGTGGGATACGGGTTGGTCAGTTCTAAATGACCGTCCCATGTCACCATGCAATAGCCCGTACCAATAATTTGCGTAGCGGTTGTCCGCTCCATTCCATTTCAGGCGGCCGTTTTCAATAGAGAAAAAGAAGGCAGGTTTATTAAGTCCGTGTTTCTCATTGAAGTTGTCTATCTGGTCAGGCGTCGCTGTCTCGCCAAGTATTGCCATTGCCGGAGTTCCAGGAATCAGCTCGATGAGAAAAGTTACAAGCGATACCACAGTCCAAACCACAAATACTGTGATAACAAGCTGGCGAGCCAGAAATTTAAAATTCATCTCGTCTTTAGCAAACTTTGGAGTTTATTTTTGCATGACCCGGTCAGGTGCCAGGTAAATCCAGAAAGCTGAAATACTAAAAATTAAAACATTGAATCTTAGCTGAATCAAAATTCGAGATACTGCAGTATCAACTCTTGATAATTTCTAAAAGCTCTAATTGTATGAAATTCATCACATGGTCGGTTTTTCGGCAATATGGATTGCTGCAATTCCACCGGTCAAATTCTCGTATCTTACGTTGATAAGGCCTACCTGCTTCATCATACCGGCTAGCGTTTTCTGGTCGGGGAATTTTCTCACAGAATCGGGAAGATACCTGTAAGCAGAGCCGGACCCTGAAACCATTCCGCCGATTAAAGGAAGCAACTTTTCGAAATAGAAATAATACAATGACCGGAACAGAGCAGATGAGGGCTTCGAGCATTCGAGGACAAGAAGCCTTCCGCCTGGTTTTAAGATCCTGGCTAGCTCTTTCAGGCCCGCAAGATGATCTGCCAAGTTCCTCAGGCCGAAAGCTATCGTAACTGCGTCAAAGCTGGCATCTGCAACAGGCATCTTCATCGCATCTGCCTCGATCAGCTGAACCTCTTTTTTATTAAACGTAGTTTTGCCTTGTGCGATTTTCAGCATGGGCCGGCAAAAGTCGAGGCCCAAAACTTTTGCAGCAGAATTTTTAGCCAGCTCCAGAGTCAGGTCGCCTGTTCCGCATGCAACGTCCAGAATGACTGCGTCAGGCCTGGCCAGAATATCAGCCATTAATTTACGTGTGCGACGCCGCCAGATACGATCAATATTCGCTGATAAAAGATGATTCAAAAAATCATAAGTTGATGCAATTCGCGCAAACATTTCCCTGACACGGCGGGAATGTTCATTATTACTTGTATTACTTGCTGCCTGAATATTGCTATTCACCTTTGAAATGCTTGATGTAATCGTCTTAAACCCGGAATTTCAAATTTACTTTGTTTAGAGTATCTCACAAATAACGAGGCAAACTATCGGTCTGCATTGTATTTTTGACTTTATTTCAACTTTACAAAAAGAGCGTGACCAATTTTTAAAGTATTAATCTGGTTAAGTTTAGGAGCCTGGAGCAGCCTGCAGCATTACGACCGCCCGAGGACGCGAGGCCAACTGTGCTGCGATTTTTTGAACAGCTTCAAGAGTAACTTTGTCTGCCCGAGCTTTCAAATCCAGCGGTGATGCTGTTTTATAAGTATCAGCATCGAGCCAGTTGTCTATAATTGTTTTGCTGCTTAATTGATTCATTACAAAAGATTTAGCTTCATCGAATTCAGCCTTGCCGACAGGAAGCGATAATAGAGTTGAGAGCTTTTGAGGCTCCATTTCATTATTAGCAGGCCATGCAAGGATTATCGCACCTGGCAGGATATGCCCTTCGTAAGAAAGAAAAGTCCGGTCGGAGGCAACCTCAGCATTTTCGGCAAGCCGCTTTTGAAAAATCCTTGCGGCCAGAAGCGAGGCGGGAAAATCAGCATCGCCCAAGGCAAGTCCGCGAATTGCCACCCAGTAATATGAACCTTCAGAAGAATTTATAATCTGCGTTTCAACAGGCGGAGGGTCCGGCTGACGAAAAGTTGACGGAACCAGCTTGTCAGATTTCAGCCAGGAGCCGAAAAAACGCCTTACAAGCCTAAAAGTATATGCCGCATCAAAATTGCCAGTAATAGACAAACTTGCATTATCCGCTGTGAGGAATCTTTCTTTTGCTGTTAGCAAATCAGCGAAGTCAATTTTGCCGAGGCTGTCTGCAGAGCCTAGCTGTGGCCTGCCATAAGGAAAAGTGCCAAAAAGACGTGCTGCGACGGCTTGCGAGCCAATATACTCGGATTTAGCTGCGAGCGAATTCAGCTCTGCGGCTTGGAGTTTTTTCAATTTTTCGGTAGTTTCGCGGTCAATTGTCGGGTTTATTACGGAGCTTGAAACATTCTCGATCAGGCTGGGTAAATTCTCAGGTTCAGCAGAGGCCTTTATTTCGATAAAGTCATAATTTGAAACGATCTCGAGATCTCCGCCCAAATCCTGTCTGAAAAAATCTCTCGAAGTTTCATTAGGAAAGAAGCTCCGGGCAAGCAATGCCATTGTGCCTTCTTTCCCCAAAGGGTCGAACGCCGAGCCGCTGTGAATCCTTAACCTTAGAGAAACTTTGGGGGCGGATTTATCGCTGAATAAGTAAATTTTCAATCCATTCAAGAGTTTTTCCTGTCGGGGGACAACTGACGATTGCCCATAAATTCCCGAGAGAAGTAAAAGGCCAGTTACGGAGAAAAAAGCGAATTTTACCAGTAAATTAAATGTTTTCATTATTTTACAGATTCAGCCCTTTAAGCAAAGCAATTTGATTCCGAGCGTCCGGATTTTGTTGTATACAGGGCTGAAATTGCTCTCTCAATTGAAATTACTTTATTAAAAGCTAAAAGCATCCTTGTTTTAATAAAATTCTACGTTTTAATAAAATTCTACGGTTTGGCAACTCAATATATGATTTAGCAACTAAATAAATGCAAATGAGAGAGAAGATTGTATTAGCGATCAAACTGCATTTAATATTGATTCAAGCTCGCAGGCATCGTGTTTAAATTTGCAAGCATCTATAGTTCAATGATAGCGGCCTTTTAAGCTTGGCCGCAAACCTATAGGCAATAACGCAAGCAATTGCCCCTTATTAAACCTCTTAACTTTAGTAGCTTTAAGAGTATAATAATAAAGGGATCGCCAAGGCGAAAAATAGTTAAAGGAGAAGCTCAATATACCGATGGGAAAGATTTTGAAATACTGCAATACGTGTGAAGAGGGTTTTGCCGAGAGATTTTCTTTCTGCCCGGATTGCGGTGGACAGCTGGTTACAGTTGAGGTAAATCCCG
>DATLZX010000114.1:0-5957 GCA_035573795.1 Pyrinomonadaceae bacterium
TCCGGACGTATAGAGCACAAACAGAGGGTGTTCGCTGTCAAGGCTCTCAGGCTCAAACTCTGCCTTTTCCCTGCCTATGATTTCGTGCCACCAGTAATCACGCGAAGGCTTGATTTCTACCGTTGAGCCGGTCCGTTTCAATACGATTACATGCTCTATGCTCGGAGCGTCTTCCAGGGCTTCATCAACGGTTTTCTTAAGATTGATTTCAGTACCCCGCCTGTATCCGCCATCTGCAGTGATTATCACCTTGCACCCACAGTCATTAACCCGATCCCTGATTGCCTCGGCTGAAAAACCACCGAAAATTACAGTATGAGTTGCCCCGATTCTTGCCGCCGCCAACATACTGATTGCCAGTTCCGGCACAAGCGGCATATACATTGCAATGCGGTCGCCTTTTTCAACACCGATTTTTTTCAATGCGTTTGAAAGCCGGCATACTTCTTCATAAACCTCTCGATAAGAAAGTTTTCTTACCTCGCCGGGTTCACCCTCCCAAATGATTGCAGTCTTATCTCCCTTGCCTGATTTCAGATGCCTGTCAAGACAGTTATAAGAAGCATTGATCTTTCCGCCAACAAACCATTTGGCAAAGGGCGGATTCCACTCCAGGGCTTTTTCCCAACCGCTGAACCAATCCAGTTCGCGCGCCCTGTCTTCCCAAAAACCTGTTGTATCAGCCTCCGCTTTTTCAAGCATCTGCCGGTATTCCTCAGGGCCCAGATTGGCTTGTTTTACAAAGGCCTCGCTTGGAGGAAAACTCCTGTTTTCTTTCAAAACGGATTCGATCTCGATTGCTTTACCCTGCTCAACCATATTCCTATTTTTTGCTGTTTTTATATACCTTTTTCTGTACCTTTTAGTTTTATGTATCTTTCAGCTTACTCTGGAGGTCGAGGCCCTGACAACCAGTGTCGGCTCAACGCTTAGAATGCTCTGCAATTCAGCTTCTTCGTTGCTAAGTCTTTGCAAAAGCGTTTCGGCGGCCAGTCTGCCCATTTCAAACAGAGGCTGTTTAATAGTGGTCAGTGCCGGATTATGAAATGCGGCAGCATAAATATCATCAAATCCAAGCACCGAGACATCCTTTGGCACCCTGAGCCCCATTTCCTCCAAAGCCCTGATGGCCCCGATTGCCGATATATCATTGAAGGCAAAAACCGCCGTAAAAACCTCTCCCGTAGCAAGCAGCGTTTTCATCGCAGAATAGCCGACTTCCGGCGAGGGTGAATCTCCCTGAAGCTGTATAGTGAGTTTTGGGTCTATCGGTATATCTCTGCGCCGGGCTGCTTCTGCAATCGTCTGCCAACGCTCTTCAGTGTCTGAGCTGAATTCTTGTCCTTTGATTACCGCGATTTTTCTATGCCCTAGGTGATACAGATGTCCGATACCGAGCTCGGCAGCATGCCTATGGTTAAGAACAACATTTGTAACGCCGTTTATTCTTTCATGTCCTGAAACATTAACAATTGGCACAACAGGTTCGAAATGAATAGGCGTATCAACGGCAATAATTCCCTCTACCTGCCTTTGTATCAGAAGCGTCGGAAGCCTTTCCAGAAGGTCCTCGCGATGTAAATGGCTTGCAGTAAAGTAAAAATACCCTCTTTGCGAAAGCGCGGCTTCTACGCCGCTTAAAACCATTGCCGAATAACCGTCGCTTAGCTCCGGCACCAAAACTCCTATTGTGTTGGTTTTCTGTACCCTGAATGACCTGGCAAGGTAGTTTGGCCTATACTTGAGCTCTCTTGCTGCCCTGAAAATTCGTTCTTTAGTCTCTTCCGGAATCGAGGCAGCCGTAGGGGAATTGTTCAGGACGAGCGAAAGCGTAGTCGTAGAAAGGCCCAAGTGCTCTGCAAGCTGCCTTAAACTGATTGCTTCGCCAGGGGAAGGATTTTTTCGCTGACTTCCGTTTTTGCGAGAAGCCTTTTTCCGCATAGCCTGAATAATTGCATATTAGGAAACTTCTGTGCAATAAAGCCCGCTAGAGCGATCCGTATTTCCAACTACATAAAAAGCCACAAGGTATTTATTTTCATATATTTAACTGTATAAAGGCGCTCGGCGGGTTTTTGCCTTCTTGAATTACTGTTCTTTGGCCTCAGGCAGTCTGGGCTGATTTTTTACTTTGACGATCCATTCAAAATCAAAGAATTATTCATACAATTGAACATTTTCTTAAAAATTCCTTGACATCCGCCCGATTTTAGCGCTAAAAACATTTGACTAAAACGTTTTAGTAAATCGTTTCCTCACTGTTAGTTTAGAGTTAAAAAATCGAATAAATCCATATTTTATAAAAAATTAGGGGATTTATTCGCTGATATTTCGCAATTTTCTTAAACAAAAATATTTTCTAAAAACAAACTTCGGAGGAAATATGCGGCAAAAAGCATTGGGTGCGATTCGTCATTCAGCCATTGCGATACTTTTACTTTGTTTGGCAACAATTATCGCCTCTGGGCAGTTTCGCGGTGCGATTCAAGGTGTTGTCACTGATAATCTCGGTGGCACAGTTGCCGGTGCAAAAGTAACACTCAAGGACAATTCAACCGGACAGACAAGGACTACTGTTACTACCGAAGAGGGCTTCTACAGGTTTGCGGGCCTTGCCCCCGGCGAATATACAATTACGGCCGAAAAAGACAATTTCAAGAAAAAGGTCGTCAACAATGTCAGGGTAGAGGCAGAATCCCTTCAGGGTGAAAACATTACCCTTGAAGCAGGCGTTATCAGCGAAACCGTAACTGTTCAGGCAGAGGGATTAAGCCTGCAGACTGAAGATCCGAACGTCCGCGGGACAATCTCGAATGAACAGATACTTGACCTGCCCAAGCCCGGAAGAGACCCATACGAACTTGCCCGGCTGGCTCCGGGCGTTTTTGGTGCAGGTGCAAGAGGTGCCAACGGTGCTTCAGTCGGATTTCCAAATACAAGCGGGCCCGGCGGCTCGAATCTCTCTATCTTTCAGACTGAGAACGTAGTTCCGATTACTGCAAATGGCCAGCGTGTTTCCTCCAATAATTACCAGATTGACGGTATCAGCGTAAACAGCCAGACCTGGGGCGGCGGCGCCGTAATAACCCCAAGCGCCGAAAGCGTTAAGGAAGTACAGGTAACCTCCAGCACTTACTCGGCTGAGGACGGCCGAAACAGCGGCGTACAACTTAAGGTTGTAACCCAGAGCGGCTCGAATACCTGGCACGGAAGCGCTTTTTTCAAATTAAATGATCCTTCATTGAATGCTTTCAACACAATGCCATTGAATATAGGCTCTGTAACCACCCAGGGGCCGCAGCGTGTCGAAAGAAAATATAAAAGTTATGGCGGAAGCCTTGGCGGCAGGATCATTCGGGATAAACTGTTTTTCTTTTTCAGCTATGAGGGCTTGACCGAAAAGACCAATAATACCCGCAATACCTTTGTTGAAACGCAGCAGCTCAGGCAAACGATAATCTCCGCCAGGCCGAATACGATAGTTTCGGAAATCCTCTCATCATCAGGCATCCAGCCGAGAGTGATACAGGTACTTACGCCGACCTGCTCCGGCATCTTTTCAAGCTGTGCTGTTGTAGGAAACGGTATTGACGTTGGCTCGATTACCGGAAGCTATGGAACTTATGTTCCTACCTTCAGCACAAATCCTAATGGTGGCGGGCTGGATGGCATAGCCGACCTTCAATTCGTTCAATTGGCCCTGCCGGCAAGTAATCGGGGCAATCAATACTTTACCCGCATTGATTACAACGCAACTCCAAAAGATTCGTTTGCTTTCAGCGCATATTTTACTCCCGTAAACCTGACATCGCCTGACTCCAGCGCACAAAGCCGGCCGATGGCTGATATCATTTCGAAACGGTTGAATTATGCCTTTGCCGTGATTTACAACCGTTCATTTTCTTCGAGACTCCTGAACGAAGCCCGCTTTAATATTACCCGCTGGGGCTACAATGAGCTTGATTCCAATCCGGATTCTCGTTTTGACCTGCCCAGAATCGAGATAGAGGGGATCTTCAGCGACAGGCTTCGCTTTGGCTCACCTTGGGGACTGAATACTCCCGGCGATATTACCGAGCGGCAATTGGATTTTCGCGATATCGTCAGATACGTCGCCGGCAATCATGCCTTGAGTTTCGGTGGCGAATATAGGGTTGATCTCAATGACAATTTCGAAATCGGAGGCGCCCGCCCGCTTTACTCGTTCCATCGTATCTGGAATTTTGCCAACGGTACACCGATTTTCGAAACTCTTACTGCAAATCCACAGGGAAAACCGACTGCTAACAATACTTCATTCAAAACCGGTGATCTGGCTTTCTTCATTCAGGACAACTGGAAGGCTCGGCCAAACCTTACGCTTAATCTCGGACTGAGATGGGAATATTTCTCGCCGATAACTGCGAGGGGAAACGGTGTATTAGGCAATATCCAGCTAGGGCCTACCGGCGGCATCAGCGGGGCGAAGATCGTAACTGACAAGCAATTGACAGACCGCGACCTCAACAATTTCGGTCCGCAGCTTGGTTTTGCCTGGTCGCCAAAAATGTTTGATAACAAGCTGGTTATCCGCGGCGGAGCCGGTATCGGCTTTGACCGTCTGCCAAACGCACTTCTTGCCAATGCGCGGCGAAATCCGCCGAATGGTTCGATTTACGGCATCTGCTGCGGTACGGCTTCGGGTGAATTCGGCTCTCCGTTTGTCGGCGGGTTGATAACTTTCATAAAAAGCGCCGACGGGACGATACTGGGCTATCCGGCCAATCCCGCACTTGGCGGCGGGACAAATCCCTCTACCGGACTTCCCAATTCAGGCTCGATAGAGATTTACGGCTCTCAGCGTGACCTGCCAAATGCCGAGGTGTATCGCTATTCACTCGAAGGGCAGTATGAGCTGCCATGGCAAATGATCGCCTCTTTGGGTTATCAGGGCAGCCTTGGCCGACACTTTGTAAGGATTGACAGGGTTCATATCACGGTTCCCGGTTCGAATCCGAACATCTTTGCTGCCTATGTTGCAAGGCCTGATGTAAATACCAGTTTCAATGCATTGTTGGCCAGCCTCAGGGGCAGGCTGCGTTATGGCTTTAACTTCATTGTGAATTACAGGTTCAGCAAGAGCCTCGACACAGTTTCGTTTGAAGCTCCCTGCGCCTGTACTGATCAGAGCTTCCCTGTTGATCAGAAGGAAGAGCACGGCCCGTCTGACTTTGACGTAAGGCATACAACGACGGCAAGCTTCATCTGGGATATTCCGTTCTTCAATAACAAGAGCGATTGGAAAGGAAAACTGCTAGGCGGCTGGCAAATCAGCTCTATCATAACGCAGCACACCGGCTATCCCTGGACGCCAAAACTCTTTGGATGCCTGAATATCGCCTCTGCTGCAGGATTTTGCGACCCGCGTCCTACGTCATACAACGGGCAGCGGCCTTCTTCGAACTCGAATTCCAATTTCCTGAGGCCGAATGGCATTTTCGGCGTACCCGGTACAAGCGTTTTCGGAACAAGCTTTTCCAGCAGTGATCCGTTTGCCAACCGGCCCGCCATCGGGAGAAACGCACTGTTTGGCCCGAAGTATTTTGCTACTGACGTTTCGGTATCAAAACGCTTTGGCCTTCCCAATGTAGGCTTTCTGAATGAATCAGCGGCCATTGATGTGAGGTTCAATTTCTTTAATGTCTTTAACAACCTGAATCTCGTTCCATTCAATTCGAATACAGATCCGACCCGCGTTCAACTGCCTACTTTCGGAATTGCCACAGGCGGACTTTCCGGAAGGGTCGGAGAATTTCAAATCAGGTTCAGTTTCTAGTCCGGGATCATAGGCAAGAATTGTCTCAAGGTTGAATCTGATTAACCAGAGGTGAGTAAAAGAGGGCTGAAACAGCCCCGCTTTATGACAAAACGATGAACAGGCAGGCAATAGATCTTTTTGATTTCTCTAGCATGTTTTA
>DATLZX010000115.1:0-7051 GCA_035573795.1 Pyrinomonadaceae bacterium
CAGGTATTCTTCGTGGGAGCGCTCGGCAAAGTTTTCAAAACGCGTGGTATGTCGAAAGCGTCTTCTTGCCATAATCAAGGGCTTTTAATTTTTGTCAAAACGGAGTGCCTTGTCTCCGTTCGTGGCTTTGTGAGAAAAAAATAAGCCAACGGACTCAAAGACTCATGGTCTCAATTTTAAATTGAATCATTGAATTACAAAAAATCCAAAGCCCAAAATGTTAAAAATTAACTGTTATTTTCATTAAAGTCATTTTCAATCCATTATAACAATTTTATAAATACTTTTATTTCCAGTAATTTAGCCTTTGCAGTTCAAATTGATGTATCTTAAGATTTAATGTTATAGAATCACTTAGCAAAGAAATTAACTTCACCCTGACAAAAGTCGGGAAATAAATACTCAGGCAGTAGTTCAAGTGGCAACTGAACTTGTCAGATCATATATCGGGCTTGGCTCAAACCTTGGCGACAGGGCAGGAAACCTTTTGCTGGCTGTACGGAGTATGCTTGATGCAGGCATCAGAATTTCCTCGCTGTCAGGTATTTATGAAACCGAAGCAGTTGGCGTAAATGCTGGCGGCAAGTTTTTGAACATGGTTGCGGAGGTAGAAACTTCAGGAATAACAGTTTCGCAGTTGATGGCCAGGTTGCTCAGGATTGAGTACCAGCTTGGAAGGACCGGGAAAGCCCTTGGCCTGCCCAGGACGATAGACCTTGATATACTGTTGTTCGGGTCGCTAATTTACGATTCGACTTTTGTAACAGTTCCGCACCCGAGAATGCATCAAAGGAAGTTTGTCCTTGCACCGATGGCAGAAATTGCTGCCTCTGTTATACATCCCACTATAGGTAAATCAATCCAGACTCTTTTCAATGAATTGAGCTCACAGGAAGTAGTAGCAAGGTGGCCAGCAGTACATACCTTTTCCACAGCGGCTACAAACTTTCTGGACGAAGGCATCTGAAAAGTCATATCCTAGGCGAATTATGGCATATCTAAAACCTGACAAACCTGAAAAAGTTTTTGTGCCGGCTCTTAATGAAGCCAAAAAAAATGGGGAAAAGCTGGTGTGCCTGACAGCATATGATTATCCAACAGCCAGAATTGTGGATGAAGCCGGCGTGGACATTATACTGGTCGGCGACAGCATCGGAAACGTTGTTCATGGCTACGGCAATACGATACCAGTAACGCTCGAGGAGATACTGCTTGCCGTAAAAGCAGTAAAGCGCGGTGCAAGCCGTGCGCTGATTGTAGCCGATATGCCTTACGGAACTTTTCATACAGGCGAAAACAAGGCTGTCCGCAATGCTTTGAAATTGATGAAATACGGAGGAGCAGAAGCTATTAAGCTGGAGGGCGGCCGAAACAGGGTCCATCTTGTAAAAAGACTTGTTGATGAGGAAATACCTGTAATGGCTCATATCGGGCTGACCCCGCAGTCTGTTCATAAGCTGGGCGGTTACCGCGTGCAAGGTAAAACTGCAGATGCCGCAAGAATTCTAATCGAAGATGCAAAAATGCTGGAAGAAGCCGGAGCTTTTGCAATAGTGCTGGAGCTAGTGCCAAGAGAGGTGGCGGAAATCATAACCTCTGAACTGAAAATTTCTACTATAGGAATCGGTGCGGGGAGCAGCTGCGATATACAGGTTCTTGTTTTGCATGATTTGATTGGATTTACTTTCGGCAGGCAGCCAAGGTTTGTAAGGCAGTATGCTGACGTGAGCGGAGTAATTACGGATGCAATCAAACGCTGGATGAGCGATGTAAAATCCGGCGCTTATCCGAGCGAGGCAGAATCCTACGGATTGCCAGAGGGAGTCAGTATTTCTGAAATCAAAAAGGCAGTATCCAGAGTTGGCGGTTCAAAATAAAATATCTCTTAAAGAGCCGCTAGAATTTCTCGAATAGCCGCTGGAATTTTGTTTGGGAAATTTTTCAATCATTTTTTAACTACTTGCAAAAAACACGAATTCAGACTGAATCTTTGAAGGCTGATAATGATTAACAATGGACAAAGAGATTTAACTCAAGAGGGAAATATCCGGCTGGATCAACAAACTCAAATACAAGCAGGTAATTGGGCATGGAAATAGTAAACAGAAAGCAACGAATTTCCTCGATTGCGCGCAAGCTTAGGCGAGAGAACAAAATCGTCGGCTTTGTGCCCACAATGGGGGCTTTGCATGAAGGACATTTTGAGTTGATTAGAAATGCCCGACAGAATTGTGACATCCTGATTGTCTCCATATTTGTGAACCCAACGCAATTCAATGACAAATCAGATCTGGCAGCTTATCCGAGGGACCTTACTTCAGATGCTTCAGCGCTTGCGCCTTTCGATGTTGACTTTATTTTCGCACCGGATGAAAAAGAGATTTACCCTGAGGGTTTTTCGACTTACGTTTATGTGGAGGGGCTTTCAGACATTCTGGAAGGGGCGTTCAGGCCCGGACATTTTAGAGGCGTAGCAACAGTCGTAACGATTTTGTTTAACTCGATCAGGCCGGATATAGCATTTTTTGGCCAGAAGGATGCTCAGCAAGTTGCTGTTATCAAAAGGCTTGTGGAAGACCTGAGTTTTGAGACTGAGATTGTAGTAGTTCCTACGGTAAGAGAAAAATCCGGCCTTGCTTTGTCTTCAAGAAATGAGCGACTTAGCCCTGAGGAAAGGGAAAAGGCAGCGGTGATTTTTCGCGGCCTGAGTGCTGCACAGGAGGAGTTTAAAAAAGGGACTAAAAGCGGTGCTGAGCTTACGAGAATAGCCCGCTCCATAATCGAGGCTGAGCCACTGGCAAAAATTGACTACGTCGAAGTAGTAAATGCCCAAACATTTGAGCCAATTGAGGTAATTGGCGACGACGAAGCCCTGGTCGTGGCTGCTGTAAATTTTGGTAACGTCAGATTAATAGACAATGTTTCATTGAGTTCGCAAAAGACTTTCGCCGATTAAATGATTGTATATAAAACCTTTCCCAACGAAGGCTGAGTTTTTTGAAGAATGCTTTTAGCAAGCGCCTTGTTGTTCTAAATAGTGAATGCTTACAAGAGCAAAAATTGCAGGCAGTAGATTTTAAGATTTTTTCATCAAATAACTTCGGGAGCAGGCCCGGATAAGGTTATTTTTATTGGGAAGAAATAAGATGAGACTACTTACAAAATTCTTAGGGTCATTATTTATTGTAGCCTTTCTGTATTTTGCAGCTTCGGCTCAAACAGGATTTACTACGACCAGCGGCAGCAGCTTTGATCTAAAATCGCAAAAAGGCAAGGTTGTGGTGCTGGCAGTAGGGGCAAGCTGGCTGCCTCTCTCCAAAAATCAGGCCTCGATTATTGCGGAGCTCACAAAAAGATTTCCAAGCCGAAACGTCTCTGTTTTTTTTGTAGCAATAGACTCTAAAAATCCAAAGTCAAAAAACTTTGCTACTGATGAGCAATTGCAGACATGGTCAATAGCCAACAAAGTGACAGTGCCTGTCCTTCGCGATCCAGACGGAGCCATAACAAAAAAACTTTACGGGGTTGATCAAATACCCGCTTTTGTCATTTTAGATCGAAACGGGGAAATGAAGTCCGAGCCAGTTGCCGGAATAGACCCTGACTCGAATCCTTTAGAGAATCTCGCAAATATAATTGATTCTTTACTGTAATTTTAAAACCGCATTACCCTAGCTTCATTTGAAGAAACGCAAATTTTACTTGAAGAGACGAAATCAGACCTAACCCGAGTTCAGCTAAACGGCCAATTCAATGATTTACATTGGTTACTGTATTTTTTGGCTTCTCATCACGGTCACTTCAGGGCGTTTTTCGGGCTTTTTCGTAGCTTCTTGTAGAGATTGTAAACCAGCCTTACCGGCAGACCGACAACGTTCCAGTAATCACCTTCGATGCGCTTGATAAACAGAGCGGCTTGTGCTTGAACAGCATAAGCGCCTGCTTTGTCGAGAGGATTACCATTTGTTACAAGATACTCGATTTCGCTATCATCAAGGCGGTCGAATTCAACGAGGGTTTCTTCGGCTGCGGATAGGATTTGGCTTCCTTTCTGCAAAGCAACAGCGGTAATTACCTTATGACAGCGGCCGCTTAGCATTCTTAGCATTTTTCCTGCCTCTAAAATATTTTCAGGCTTTCCGATTATCTTTTCATCTATGACAACCGTTGTATCCGCAGCGAGGATCAATTGATCGGGAAAACGCTCTGCAGCAACCGCTGCTTTTGCCAAGGCCAGCCTTTTTGTGTATTGTGCAGCTTTTTCATCATTCAAAGGTGTTTCGTCAACTTCAGATTTAAATACCTTGAACTTCCAGCCGACATTCGTAAGAATTTCAGCCCGCCTGGGGCTGGCAGAGGCTAAAATCAATTCAGGTAGTTCAAATACATTTTCGTTAATGTATGGCAATTTTTCACTGCTGCTTGGCATTTTCACTATATTCTCACTTAAGATATCTTAATTATGTACTCTAACGAAATTTCACCTTTTCGTGAAATTCTATTGAATCTTGCGGAAATATTCGAAAAGGATGAAGAAGCTGCTAACGCCTTTGTCAAGGGAATCTGGCCAAGCATAGTCGGCAAAGAGCTGGCGTTAAATAGTAAACCAATAAATTTATTAGACGGCCGTCTGGAGGTTGCAGTCAGGGATGAATTCTGGCTTAAAAATTTAAAATCTTTGGCACCGGTAATAATTGGTAAATTCAGCCGTTATTTCAAAGAAGGGTCAGTTACTTACATTGAGTTTATTGAAAACGGCGAGGAATTCAATGCTGACGGAGATCTTGGACGCCGCAAAGGCGAGCCAGGCATAGAAAAGGCGAATTTATTGGTAAAGCCCACTTCAGATATTTCGCAAAATGATTTCGAAGATGATATTGACGGCTCCGAGAGTTCGCCAACTAACATTGATGGGGATAAAATAAAAAACAGTAATTTGAAGAGGATTTTCAGCGAAGCATCCAGGGCGGTTTCTGACTGGAGAGACAGGAGAGAAAAGAGTGGACGTTAAGCATATTGCAAAACTCGCGCACATAGAAATTTCTGAAGAAGAAGCAAAAATCTACAGCGCGCAGATGGAAAAAATAGTCAAATACGTTGAGCAGTTGAATGAACTCGATACATCAGGAGTCGAGCCAATGCTTGGCGGCTTGACCGCTGAGGGCGAGGCGACAGAGACCATTCGCGAAGATGAACCCCATCAATCCTTTTCGCAGCGAGAGGCATTGAGTCAGGCTCCGCTTTCGGGCGAAGGATTTTTCAAGGCTCCAAAAATTCTATAAAGGCAAATTTTGTTTAGGCAAGTTTTGAAAGTGAAAATGCGTAAAGCAGCTTTGCTTATTTCAGCCGCTGCCTGCCTGGCAGGACTATCTTGCAGTATTCCGATACTCGAATCACAAAATTGCATCGAGGCCAGGACAGCAGCGGGCGAATTTTACTCTTTTCACTTTGGCGGCGATATGAGATTTTCAAAGGATGTCTTCATAAGCCACGAAAAATACCTAACTTCGGATTTTGCCGGAAAGATTAAAGATTCTCCGGAAAATACTGATCCCTTTACAACTGCAAGTAATGATTTTCCAAAAGCATTCAGGATAGGCGCATGCAGTGATCTAGGGGATGATCAGGTAAGAACAGAAGTCTTGCTATTTTGGAGAGATGACAACCGCAGCGAGCAAAGGGCGATACATGTCGACCTCAAAAAGGAAAACGGCCGATGGCTAATTTCAAATATCGCTTACCAATGATTGAAGAAGCGATTAACTTTAATCAGCCAAATAGTCATAAAAGAAAAACAATATATATTCTTTCAAAGATTTGCAGCAGTACATAAAAAAATAATTATCCACAGTAACCGAATGATCAAAGAGCAAATTGATAAAGCGCTTGAATCAGCAGAGAAATTAAACCCTACCCTGAATTGTTTTCTTTCCATAGAGCATGAACATGCCATGGAAAGGGTAGAGATCATAGGCCGCTCGGACGAACAGGGACCGCTTTACGGTTTTCCTATAGCGGTAAAGGACAATATATGCACTAAAGGCTTAAGGACTAGCTGTGGCTCAGTCATTCTCGGTAACTACATTGCTCAATATGATGCTACGGCGATAGAGAGATTGAACAAAGCCGGAGCAGTTGTCATCGGCAAGACGAATATGGATGAATTCGCAATGGGTTCCTCGAATGAAAACTCAGCATTTGGGCCGGTAAGAAATCCCTGGGATACAGAAAGGGTGCCTGGTGGCAGCAGCGGAGGCTCGATAGCTGCAGTGGCAGCCGGCATCGTGAGGGCTGCACTCGGCTCGGAGACCGGCGGAAGCGTTCGACAACCGGCGGCACTTTGCGGAATTTTCGGGCTGAAGCCAACCTATGGCAGGATTTCCCGCTATGGATTAGTTGCCTTTGCCTCATCTCTGGATAATATCGGAGTTTGCGGGCTGACGGCGTTGGACGCCGCTAAGGTTTTACAGGTCATTGCCGGAAGGGATCAAAGAGATGCGACTACAGCCGATGTTCCGGTGCCAGATTATCTTGCGGGCATAGATGAATCAATCAAGGGCAGAAAAATAGGAGTGCCAAAATCCTTTTTCGTAGATGGGATTGATGACGAAGTCCGCTCTAGCGTAGAGTCAGCAATTGAAAAATTTTCATCTTTGGGCTGCGAGGTAGTTGACATTGAACTGCCCCACGCAAAATACGGTATCGCCGCATACTACATCATTGCTACTGCTGAAGCGTCCTCAAACCTTGCACGTTATGATGGAATAAAGTATGGGTTCAGGGCTGAAGATAGTCAGGATTTACGCGAGATGTATTCAAGAACCAGGCAAATTGGCTTCGGTGCGGAAGTAAAACGCCGCATTATGCTTGGTACGTTTGTTTTATCAAGCGGTTATTACGATGCATATTATTCCAAGGCCCAGAGCGTACGTTCATTGATCAAGAGAGATTTCATCGAGGCTTTCAAAAAATGCGATGCGATTTTAACGCCTACTTCACCAACTACTGCATTCAGGCTCGGCGAACGGCTTGACGACCCTCTGGCAATGTA
>DATLZX010000116.1:0-4013 GCA_035573795.1 Pyrinomonadaceae bacterium
ATCCTGCTGGCTTTCGCCTTCCTGCGGAGCTACGGCCAATTCAGGATTTACTTCGGCAAGTGGCGAACGGTGCGAGATCAACTTATTGCCCGGCGCCACGATGTCAGGTTTGATGATGTTGTCATAAACCCTTTGCCCTTCGTCATTTACATAAAAGCTACGCGTCGGGCCGCGAGATGAATACGTCGTAATCGTGTCATCTGACCTATTGTCGGAGCCGTAAGTATTTGACGCCCCTACGGTAATTGCATAAGGGCTGTTTCCCGGCGAATGGATAGTTCCGTAAAGCTTTTTGCCCTCGGGGCCGCGGCCAAGATTGCCGGCAGCAGCTACTACTACAATGCCGGCTGCGGTCAGTTCCTTGACCTTTCTGCAAACGGGATCGTTTGTGTAACTGTCTATAGCAAGAGTGCCAAGGCTGAGGTTGACTACGCGGATATTGTAGTTTTCCCTGTTTTTGAGGACCCAGTCGAGGCCTGCAAGCAGCCAGGATGTCCGCCCTATCCCCTTATCATCCAGCACCTTTACGCTGATGATATTTGCATCCGGGGCAATACCTCTGTAAGCTCCGCCGCGAATGGCTGAATTGCCGGCAGCAAGGCCGGCTACATGCGTTCCGTGCCCGTATCGGTCTTCATTGGATGAGTCGGTAAAGTTTACCGAAGCTACAACGCGGGATTGTCCGGCAGAATTCTTAAAGCCATTGTGTTCACCGTAAATACCTGAATCTAGTACGGCAATGCCGACACCGCTGCCATCCAGCTGCGAGTCATTAAGCTGGCCTGCCTGATTACGGACAAGCTCTGTCCCCGTGGTGTTTTCGACGTGGCCGGCTCCTAAGGTTGCCCGATCAGGTGAAATGTAATTCAGGACTCCGGCATTATAGAGCTTATTGACTATGCTCAGCGGGGCGTTGATAACCAGTGTATTCGAACTTTCGAAGCGGCGGATAACCCTAGCCTGTCCGCTTTTCAAGATTTCAGAAACGATGCCCCCATTTGCAGATTTAGCCTGAACAACAAGATTCAACCTGGTTTTACCAACAGGGTCTTTTGCCATCATCTGCCTGAGGTCAGGCGCGATAGCGTCGCCGCGAAATGTGGCGTCTGATGCCTTGCCGGTTGCCAGGTTACGGTCATTGACTGTCCTTGTGTTGATGAAAATCGGTGCAAAATATTTTGCAGTTTTTTCATTTTGAGCTGCCTCTATCCAGGCGGCGTTAGACATCGCACCGGCAATTTTTATCGCCGGATTTGCAAAGGCCCCCTCGATTACAGAAGAAAACTCATTTTTACCGACAAATGCGGAAAGATCGTCAATAAACAGGATTGCCGGGCTTTTCGCAGATTCTCTTAATATGCTCTCGAGAATGGAATTCGCTTCAGCAGCCGAGCGCGAATTTGAAAACAATGCTGTCGTATCGAGCCGTAAGACTGAGTATTTGGCAATTTCAGAGTTTTCGCTGCCTTCGGCAATTAGCCTGGCAGTGGTTTCGATGGCTGATATGGCAGCAGCCCGGCTATCTGTAACGACAACAGCCTGTCGCCCTTTTCTCGATGCCATTGCCAGGATTTCTGACGCTTCATTTTCAAGATCCAGGTTGGGCGTAAGCCTATTTGCTTTGGCAAGAGAGGTTAGATCAACAACATAACGTCCTGCTGTATTCGCAGATTCGACATTAAGGGAAATTGCAAATACAGAGTTATAAAAGAAAAACGTAACTAATAAAACAAGGGATAACGACTTTTGAGCAACTGTTAGGCCCTTCTTTCTCGAAATCATGATTTTTTCGGCTCCTTTTTCGGGTGGAAGCGGCCGACCTGGCCTTATGCTTCGGGAGGCAATAGACACTTTGCCGATAAAATCAGAGTCAAACACTGTTCCAAAAAGTTAAACAATTGAAAACAAACAGGTTGATGGAAAAGGCGTCAAGTGCGGCTAAGTCAAAGTGGCGAAAATTTGACCATGAATCGGTCAAATTGACCGAAAAATGTCACACTGCAAGGAAAAAAGGCCCAAACAAGGGCCTTTTTGAGTTAATTAGGTCAGAAGTATCTGAGGTTGAGTAAAATTTGTGGCAAATCAGATGCCGAGGACGTTTATAAGCTCCTGGACAGCTCCGGCGCTTTTTTGCAATGCGGCGCGTTCTTCATTTGTGAGGTTTATCTCGATTATCTGTTCAACGCCGTTTTTGCCCAATTTTACCGGAACGCCAACAAAAAGGTTGCTGATCCCATACTCACCCTCGAGGTAAACAGCGCAGGGCAGTATTTTCTTTTTGTCTTTCAAAATCGCCTCAGCCATTTCGACGGCTCCAAGGCTTGGTGCATAAAAAGCGGAACCGGTCTTGAGCAGGCCTACGATTTCAGCTCCACCGTTGGCAGTCCTGGTAATGATCTCGTCCAGCTTATCCTTTGGCAAGAGTTCGGTTACAGGGATACCGGCGCATGTGGAATATCTGGCCAGAGGGACCATAGTATCGCCATGCCCACCGAGCACGAAGGCAGTAACGTTTTCGACAGAAACATTCAATGCCTCGGCCAAAAAATACCTCATTCTGGCAGAATCGAGCACGCCGGCCATCCCGATTACACGATTTTTCGGAAAGCCCGAGCGGCGAAAGGCGACCTGTGCCATTGCATCCAGAGGATTCGAGACGACGATAATGAAGCAATCAGGCGAATATTTTACGACCTGGTCAGTTACATTGCCTACGATTTCAGAATTGGTTTTCAAAAGGTCGTCGCGGCTCATTCCGGGCTTTCTCGGCAAGCCTGCTGTGATTATTACGATGTCAGAACCGTCAGTTTCTTCGTAACTGTTTGAGCCGATTACTTTTACATCAAAACCATCTATCGGCGAAGCCTGGGCGAGGTCAAGGGCTTTGCCCTGCGGAGTTCCCTCGACAATATCAACCAAAACCACGTCTGCAAGCTCTTTGCTCGCAATCCAATGAGCTGCCGTCGCTCCTACATTACCGGCGCCAACTACTGTAACTTTATTTCTTCCAGCCATTATTCATTCCGTCCTATAAGTTGTTTAGATTGGTAAATATTATTGCAAATAAATAAAACTTAATTTTGTCATAAATCTTCGATGCCTGCCAGTAAGCGACAATCAGGCTTGAGCTTTTTGCAAAATTTAATCAACAAACATATAAACTCTGCTTGTAAACCTTGTTTTTCATATGAATTAAAGAAAAAGCCTTGGATATAACGGGAAAAGGCTATATCCAATCAGGAATAAAAAGCTTTAACAAGGTTTAAAAAAAATGAATTCCTACTGCTGTGCTAATGGTAATTATGGGTCTTTTGAGAAATAAGAAAAAGCCCGATGCGCTCTCCCCTTCACATCGGACTTTTTCCGTAATTGGCTAAAGGTTTAACCCTTGCCACGACTGATGTCACTCTGGTTGTTGCAAAGCCTGTGCCAATGAATTTCAAACAGCTTCACTTTAGATTTTTTCGAGGTATTTAAGCCTGTTTCCCAATGTTTTTGGGCTTTTTATCAATGCCTGCTGTCGGAATTGCTAAACATTTTGGTTAGTCTCATATACGAAAAGGGGCGTAGCGGTCCATTTATCACACCCGCACTGAAAACCTGAAGATTTAAACTTGAAACCGGATTTTTCAGTGTGGAATCGTTGCATTTTTGCTTTTGGCCTTATCAAAATTCATTGTAGGATTGGATGGCCGCCGCCGCGGCTGTGGTCTGCCGTCTCATAGTAAAGCTTTCGGTCATTGTGATACAGGATTATATGCTCGCCTTCGTATCGTACTATGTTTCTAATTCTTGTGGTATCTTTTGGACTATCTGCGATTACAAAAGCGCAATCACTCAGCGACAAAACCATTCCAGCAGCATAAATAAACCCGCCTTTGTCATAAATCGAGCCTGCATATTGTCCGGCATTTACGGCAATGTCGGGCGAATAGCTGCCGTCGGAAGCTTTTGTGCGATCAGGCTTTGCAATGAAAACGGTGAAGTTCTGATAGCTGGTTTTTCTTCTATAG
>DATLZX010000117.1:0-12715 GCA_035573795.1 Pyrinomonadaceae bacterium
GTCCAGTCCGCTGGGATATCCGATGGAGACAACGGTTTTGCCGACCGTAGCAGCGTCAGAGCCAAAATCCAAAGGCAGCGACGGGATATCGGCAGGGAAATTATCTGTTTCGATTGCAGCAACTGCAATATCTTCGCGTGCCGCAAACCCCTTGACTTTTAGCGTGTAGGGCTCGGAATGATTTGGAAAATAGGCAACAAGCCATTTTACGCGTGGCGCGCCGTTGTAATCCCTGATCATTGCTTTGACAATTTCGTCTTCGCTCCAAGGCTGCAGCACGTGGCGGTTTGTAATAATAAATCCATTGCCCACATGAAAACCGGTGCCGATAAAATCATACTCGACGGGGCTGCCCGTTCCCTCAGTCGTCAAAAGAAATCCTGATGGCTGCGACGGGCTACCCTCAGGAGCCGGTTCGTATGGATTGTTTAGTGCCGAACTGTCGGCATAGCGCAAAACTTTACCACTTTTTCGCTCAACCAGGTCATAAACGCCCATAATCAGACATACGCCAGTTCCATAGTCAACTCTGACGTTTTGTGCAAGCGATTGTGCGCGAATGAGGTCTTTATTGGTTTGCTCAAGCGAACCGAGCTGATTGGTTGCCTCGTAAAGCTGGCTCTCGAGACGCCGGATAGTTTCATTTTGCTGCTCGGCCTGTTGCCTGCTTTGCTTGAGTTCCTCGTTTACTGCATAGCCGAGGTAAAGTATTCCGGTTAGAAAGCCAACCGAAATTACAAGAATCATCAGTTTAGTAGTCCAGGAAATTTCTCTTGAGAGTTCACGGATAAACTCTCTTAAAAAAGCTTTGGCCTCATCACGGCGAGGTGAGGCAGCCGCATCGAGTGCTGCTTCTTCAATGAACTGGGCGACATGTCGTCCACTGCTGCCGGTCTTTATTAAAGTGCCCTGCCCGGCCAAAGTGAAAAACGACAGGGCCATTTCTCCAGCGGCGGATTCGATTTTGTCGCCATCAGAAATGGCGATATATCTTCTGATAGGCTTACCGTTTACAGAAAATTGCAGGTTTGGATTGAAGTTTGTAACGCGATAGACGCCTTCGGTGTCTTCCAGCTCTAGCCAGAGGCCTTCGACTGGAATCTGTTTTGTGGTGATTTGGATGTCACTGTCAGAATTTGACCCAATGCGGATTTTTTCCGTGGCGAAATACTCTGTCCGCCTTTCACCGCCAATGCTAATGTGAATTATTATTCCGGCTGCCATTTATTAGAATTGCTTTCATCGCACGCAAATTATTATTCTAACATAAAGATTAAGTTCGGGAAGGTAAGAAATTAAAACCTTCAGGAATAATAACGTATGTCAAAACCGGAATTTATAGAAGATAAAGAAAGGCTCTGCCAGTTAGCGCCGGTGATATCGGCCCCGATAGAAAAACACGTTTTTGTATGTACTGGCAAATCCTGTTCAGCAGTAGGCGGCAAAGAGGTTTTCGACGAATTTGCCAGGATATTGGAAGAAAAGAATTTGAGGCAAGGCAAGGCATCTAAAGGGCGAAATCCTATGGGCAGGATTGTGCTTACCGAGTGCGGCTCGGTGGGTTTCTGCAGCATCGGGACGGCTGTTCTGGTGTATCCGGACGGCATTTGGTATGGACAGGTTCGCCCAGAGGACGCCCGGGAGATTATCGAAAAGCATTTGATTCATGGCGAGGTGGTTCAGCGTCTGGCATTGATTGACATAAACAGGCCATCTCCGCTGATCAAAGATGTTGACCAGCTAAACAAATAATTGCTAATTGAGTAAATAATTGCAATTAAAATAAAGAATTGCCCGGAGAGCAAAAGAACGCCTGATAACGGGATAAATAAACCCAGGATAAAAATAGGGTTTGGCAGAGGATGATAAGTTCGTGCAGATAAAAAAATCTTGCTGATAAAAACTCAAAGCTAGATAATTCGAGGTTACCAAGCCCGGGATCACGATTCCATCAATAACAATTTGAAGTAATAAAACTCATTGTCTGAGGAAGACCAGGATTTCATCTACAACCTTTTTGGCGTCTCCGAAAAGCATCAAGGTATTATCACGATAAAAAAGAGGGTTATCAACGCCGGCGTAGCCTGAGGCCATCGAGCGCTTCATTACGATTACATTTCTTGCCTCCCAAACATGCAAGACCGGCATTCCGGCAATCGGGCTGCTTGGATCTTCCAAAGCGGCAGGATTTACGATATCGTTGGCGCCAATCACCCAGGCAACGTCAGTTTGCGGAAATCTGTCATTGATTTCCTCCATTTCGAAAACGATGTCGTAGGGAATGTTGGCCTCGGCAAGCAGCACATTCATATGACCCGGAAGCCTTCCGGCGACAGGATGGATCGCAAAGCTGACTTCGATATTTCGTTCCCTAAGGATTTTGACGACTTCCGCAAGCGAGTGCTGCGCTTGTGCAACGGCCAGACCATAGCCAGGTACGATGATAATTTTGCGTGAATTCAGCAGTAATTCCGCAGCGGCGTCTACCTCTATCGAGTGAACATCACCCTGAGACTGTGCCGAAGATTGAGTTCCTGACTCTGTACCGAAGCCGCCCAGAATGACGCTGATAAAAGAACGGTTCATACCCCGGCACATTATATAGCTCAGGATTGCACCGGAAGAGCCGACAAGAGCGCCGGTAACAATCAGCAGGTCATTTGAAAGCATGAAGCCTGCAGCTGCCGCAGCCCATCCCGAGTAACTATTGAGCATTGAGACGACGACAGGCATGTCAGCGCCGCCAATGGCCATTACGAAATGCACGCCGAGAATGAAAGTAATAATCGTGGCAGCCAGGAGGAAATTCAACCCCGCAGGGGCAGCATTCAGAACAAAGTAAACGCCGAGGACCACAGTTACAAGCAGCATTAAAAGATTAATATAATGCCGCCCGGGTATCAGAAGCGGTTTGCCGGATATCAATCCCTGTAATTTACCAAAGGCAACGACTGAGCCGGTAAAAGTGATTGCTCCGATTGCAACGCCTACGAAGATTTCTATCAAATGGATAGAAGCTTCATCCGGCTTGTATTGCTGTTGTGGGTCAAGGTAAGTGGCAAAGCCAACCAGCACTGCAGCCAAACCGACAAAACTGTGCAGGATAGCGACCAGTTGCGGCATTGCGGTCATTTGCACTCTGGCGGCAACGATTGCTCCGATGGCTGCACCCGGCACCAGTGCTGCCAGAAGCAGCCCGTATCCGTCCGGCCGCATTGCTGCGATGGTTGCCCCAAGGGCAATGATCATTCCAATGATTCCGTACCAATTGCCACGGCGTGCGGTTTCCTGTCTTGAAAGCCCGCCAAGGCTCAAAATGAATAATGCACTAGAGATTATGTATGCAATCGTTATTAAACTCTTGACCATTTATTGATTAGATATTCAAATTTATTGATTCAATATTTCTAAACTTTTTATGAAAAAAACAAGAAAAAAGCAGTAGCTTTTAAGAATGCCGTTAATTCAATTTTTAGGTTTAATCTTGTCCTTGGCTTCTTATGATTTATGAGACGCGCTTTTGCCAGAGGCCTATTTCCTGAACATTCCGAGCATTCTGTTAGTTACTAAAAAGCCTCCGGCGATATTGATAGTAGCTATAAGGACAGCGATTGCCCCAAGGATGCTGGTTACATTCAAACTGCCCGTCAATTGCAAAATACCGCCGACGAGGATAATTCCGCTTATTGCGTTAGTTACGCTCATCAAAGGGGTATGAAGCGCCGGTTTAACATTCCAGATCACTTGCCAGCCAACGAAAATCGCCAAGATAAAAACTGTAAAATGCGAAAGTTTTGACTCAGGAACCACAAATCCGAGGCCGAAAAGAATTATCCCTATTACAAGCAGAACAAATGGATTCAATCCCTTGCTATTTTCATTTGAATGGGCAGAAGCTGCAGCGGCTATGCTTTTTGTCGGTACTCCCGGTTCCGGTGGTGTTGAAACGGTCCTGGTAGGCGGCGGCCACATCATTTTTCCTTCATGCAGGATCAAAGCGCCGCGTATGACTTCGTCTTCGGTGTCAATCTTCAATGAACCATCCTTGTCAACCAACTCTTCCACAAGGGCAGTAATCGTAGCTCCGTACAATTGGCTGGCCATTGGAGCCATTCTGGAAGGCAGGTCAGTATAGCCGATGATGGTAACACCTTTATGTGTGATCACCTTTCCGGGCTGGGTGAGTGTGCAGTTTCCGCCTTGCTCGGCCGCAAGGTCAACAATGACCGAGCCCGGCTTCATAGATTCAACCATACCCTGCGTAATCAGTTTCGGGGCGGGCTTGCCGGGAATCAATGCAGTGGTAATTATAATATCTACCTGCATAGCCTGCTGAGCGAATAATGCCATTTCAGCCTTAAGAAATGCATCAGACATTTCTTTGGCATAGCCGCCCTGGCCTTCGCCTTCTTCTTTGATTTCAATCTCCAGAAATTCCGCGCCCATGGACGCCACCTGATCGCGGGTGGCTGATCTTGGGTCGAAAGCCCGGACGATTGCTCCCAGCCCGCGTGCGGCGCCAATTGCAGAAAGGCCAGCGACTCCGGCGCCTATAACCAGAATTTTGGCTGGCTCAATGCGGCCGGCAGCGGTAATTTGGCCGGTAAAAAATCTCGGAAAATGCTGTGCGGCTTCAATTACAGCCCTGTAGCCGGCAATGTTAGCCATTGCAGAAAGAGTATCCATTTTCTGCGCCCGGGTAATCCGAGGGATTGTATCCATCGCAAATACGGTTGCCCGCTTTTGCGAGAGTTTTTCAAGAAGTTCACGGTTTTGTGCCGGCCAGATAAAGCCTATTAGCCATCCGCCCTTACGGAATAAGTCAACCTCTTGGTTTTCAGGCGGACGCACCTTGATTATGATGTCTGACTTTTCCCAGAGTTCGGATTTATTATCCAGGATAGTTGCTCCTGCTTCGCGGTACTCCGCATCAGATGAAAAGACATCAGCACCGGCACCTGCCTCGACGGCAATATCAAATCCGAGCTTTTTCAATTTAAGAATTGTTTGAGGAGTGGCGGCTACACGTTTTTCTCCGGGATGGGTTTCTTTAGGGATTCCTATCAGTACCATAAAATGAATTTATAACTTTATAAGCAATCAGTATTTAAAATATTAAAATCGAGACAGTTATCTACCAAAGCAAAAAAACAAAGCGTTAAAAAAAGCAAGAGCAAAAGTCAACAGCTCTTGCTTTCAGTTTTTAGGATATTGTTTTAATTTCTTCGAAATACAATTCGCGGCTTTGGAATTATAGGCTGACGTAACAGTTTCGATAAACAGCTTATGTCCAGAATGCTCCAATCCGATCATCTAAATCAAAAATAAAATAAAAAAATTAAGAGGGTTTCAGGTTTTTGGCAGAAACTGGACGGTAACTGTTATCGAGGGTTTGTCTCCGCCCATTCTAAGATATGAAGCCCAATAGCCTTTGTCAGGAAACCGTATCATTTTGTATGCGTTCCCTTCGGCGCTGATTTCGATGTCCTCAGCCAGCACTTCCAGTGGCGTTGGCGCTTTGCGCAAATCGCCTGAGAAGACTACCACAATAGCCCTGACAGTTTGATCTGCGTTATAGAAAATTCTGGCAATCTCATCCGAGCTGAATTCGTAGTCATCTTCGTCTGCAAATTCGTCTTTAGGTTTGCCGATAGCTTTCCTCACCGCATCTTTTGTCATTCCAATCCAGATTCCTCTGTAGGATTTGAAAGATGGTTCTTTTTGAGCTGCGGCAGAGAGGGAAGCAGTAAAAATTACCAAAGCGATAATCGGCAGAAAAGTCGCAAGTTTGCTAAACATTATGCTTGCATCCTCCTCGATCGGATCAGATATCCGTATTTGATTCTTGGGCCGCAATAAAGGGCTTTTGATTATTACTATATTTGAATTTAGCCGATTTGTGCGGTCCGAGGAACTCTATAAAATTATATACCTAATAAAAAATCGAGGCAATTGCCTCGATTTGAGTATTAAAATCAATATCTTACACTGATTTCAGGCTCATTGTATCAAAACATTGTTTTCGGTACCGAGTTTAGGCAGATTGCGATTGAGTCTCCTGCTCTGGCTTCCAACGCAGGATCGGCTTTCGTGCGGCAGCGGCTTCGTCAAGCCTGCCTATCCTGGTCGAATGCGGCGCATTTTTGACCAATTCGGGATTTTCCTTAGACTCACGGTCAATATCGAGCATTGCCGAAATGAAAGCATCAAGGTCGGCATGGCCTACAGACTCCGTTGGTTCTATCAGCATCGCCCCGTCAACTACAAGCGGGAAATAGATAGTTGGCGGATGGAAGCCGTAGTCAATCAGCCGCTTTGCGATATCCAGGGTTGTAACGCCATTTGAGGCCTGATTTTTATGGGAAAAGATAGCCTCGTGCATGCAGTCAGATTCAAACGGCCTGAAATAGGCCGATTTCAGTTTTTCAGAAACGTAGCGGGCGTTCAGAACTGCGGTAGTAGTGGCTTCTTTCAAGCCCTCAGGGCCGTGGGTATAAATATAGGCAAGCGCCCTCACCATCATTCCATAATTACCAAAGAAAGCTTTAACGCGTCCGATTGAAGATGGACGATCAAAGTCCAGTCTGAATTTATCACCGTCTTTGACGACTCTCGGCACGGGAAGGTATTTTTCCAACTCGGCACTACAGCAACAAGGGCCGCAGCCGGGACCGCCGCCGCCATGCGGTGTAGAGAAGGTTTTATGTAGGTTCAAATGTATGACATCAACTCCCATATCTCCCGGCCTTGCTATACCAACAAGTGCATTCATATTCGCACCGTCCATATAAACGAGCCCGCCCGCATTATGAACGATGTCACAAATCTCCCTGATGTTTTTTTCAAAGATGCCGACGGTATTGGGGTTAGTGAGCATCAGTCCGGCAACATCGCCCGCGCTGCAAAGCTCACGCAAGTGATCGAGGTCAGTCAAGCCTTCCGAGGTCGAGCGGATCGTTTTTACATTGAAACCGGCCATTGCTGCAGAGGCCGGATTGGTGCCATGCGCGCTGTCGGGAATCAGTATCGTCCTGCGATTTTGGGATTTATCACCGTCCCGTTCATCAAGGTATGCCCTAATCAACATTACGCCAGTCATTTCACCCTGCGCTCCCGCCGCGGGTTGAAGAGTAACGCCGGGCAAGCCTGTAATTTCTGCCAAGGCTTCCTGAAGCAAATACATCAGTTCAAGCGATCCCTGAATTGCATCTTCCGGAGCAAGCGGATGAAGGTTTATGAATCCCGCTAGGCGCGCAACTTTTTCGTTCAGCCTCGAGTTATATTTCATCGTGCAGGAGCCAAGAGGGTACATTCCAAGGTCAATCGAGTAATTCCAACTCGAGATTCTGGTAAAATGCCTAACAACATCAACTTCTGAGACTTCCGGAAGCCCTTCAAGTCCGTCAGAGCGCAAGTATTCTTTTGGCAGGATTTCGTTTGCCGGTTTTTCCGGTACGTCCAGTTTGGCAAGAGCATAGCCTGTGCGGCCAGACTGTGAACGCTCGAAAATCAATGCTTCGTTTTGTGTCGGGTGAGTCCTAACCTTTTTTATTGACATAAAAAACTTCAGAGCAAAGTGCTTAAAATCAAAAACCCCAAGTATTTTTCAAGTTAATCGGCCATCGGCCGGTTTAAAGAATCTTTTAAGCTGTTGATATTTATTTGTCAGATAAATTAACTCAAATTCAACCGGCCGGCCTGATTCCTCATTGATTAGATATTTTCCTCCGAGCCATGGGCAGTTCAGCAATGAGGCTTAAGCCTTGAATCGGGATAAAGCCTCGACCAATGCATCAATTTGCGATTTAGTGGAGGTTTCTGTTACGCAGACCAGCAGTTGATTATCCATTTCGTTAAAGTATCTGGATAGCGGCAGTCCGGCAATCAATCGGCTGCTTTCGAAAACATCATCAACGATTTTTTTAGCTGAGACTGGAGCGGCCAGTACAAACTCATTGAACCAAGGGGCCTTGAATTTTAATTCAAATCCGTCAATTGAGGAGAGGCGTTCAGCGCAATAATGCGCCTTCTGTAAGTTTTGCTGCGCAACTTCTCGGAGCCCCTTCTTGCCCATAGTCTCAAGGTAAATTGTGGCAGCAAGTGCGATCAGGCCCTGATTGGTGCAGATGTTCGAGGTTGCTTTCTCCCTTCTGATATGCTGCTCGCGCGTTGAAAGAGTCAAAACGAAGCCCCGGTTTCCATTTTTATCGTATGCAATACCGCAAAGCCTTCCGGGCATCTGCCTGATGAATTTTTCACGGGTGGCAAAAAAGCCGACGTGCGGGCCGCCAAAGCTCATCGGAACTCCGAATGATTGACCTTCGCCAACTACAATATCTGCGCCAAAGCTGCCTGGCGGTTCCAGCAGGCCGAGTGAAATACCCTCGGATACAACTACTATCAATAACGCACCGACAGAATGGGCAGCTTCTGCCGCAGCTTTCAGGTTTTCAATGCAGCCAAAGAAATTGGGTGACTGGATTACGATGGCGGCCGTTTCATTGTCGCTGCCGTCAAGATTTTTTACCAGTCCGCTTTCAGGGTCGAAATCGAGCTCCTGAAAATCCGCTGCAAGATGTTTTGTGTAAGTTTTTGCGACTTCCAGATATTCCGGATGGAGTGATTTTGCGACTAAAATCTTGTTTTTCCTTGTTACACGCTGTGCCATCAAAACTGCCTCTGCCAGTGCGGTCGAGCCGTCGTACATCGAGGCATTTGCCACTTCCATAGCTGTCAACTGACAGATCAAAGTTTGAAACTCGAAGATGTATTGAAGTGTGCCTTGCGAGATTTCAGGCTGATAGGGCGTATAAGCAGTAAAAAACTCTGAGCGCTGAATTAGGTGATCAACTATTGTTGGCGAATAATGAGAATATACGCCGGCTCCCAGAAACGACGGCACAAAGCCTCCGGAATTCTTCTGGCTCATTCGTTCCATTTCATTGATAACCTCGGTCTCGGCCAGCGGCCCAGGCACATTCAGGCTGCGGTTTAGTTTGAGCTCGTCAGGAATCGAGCGAAATAAGTCCTCTTCGGACCTTAGCCCTATGGATTCGAGCATTTGCTGTCGCTCTGGTTGAGAATTTGGAATGTATCGCATTGTTTGAAATTTCTGAAAAAATTGCTTTTTACCTAATCAAAGGTCGGATAATCAGTTCTGCTCAATTAAATTGAGCAAGAGAGTTTACAAAGAGAATCACTCGAGCCCGCTTAGGTAATCCTCGTATTCTTCTGCTGAGAGCAGACCGTTTGCCTCGTCGGGATTAGCCATTTTGATTTTGATAAACCAGGCTTCGCCGTATGGGTCGGCATTTACTTTTTCGGGTGAATCGTTAAGGGATTCATTCACTTCGCTAACTGTGCCTGCAATCGGTGTAAAAACCTCCGAAACGGCTTTTACGGATTCTACCGAGCCGAAGGCTTCGTGAGAGTCGAGCTGGTCACCAACTCGCGGAAAATCAACATAAACTACGTCGCCAAGGGATTTTTGGGCATAGTCTGTAATACCGATGACTGCCTGGTCGCCCTCGATACGTATCCATTCATGATCTTTGCTATATTTCAGATTTTCGGGAATATTGGTCATAAATTAACTTCTCCTCAATGGGATTGATCAAATCTTGCTTTAAATCATTTAGAATTTTGTAATTACTTTGTAAATACAAAGAAATAATCATCTAATCAAAATGCCTGAACCGAACACTCGGCCTTAAATAAAAAAACTACTTCAGGTTATTTTGGACGTTTATAAAACGGCGTTTTGACGATATTTGCTTTAACCAGTTTATTTCTGATTTCGATGTAAACTTCCTGCCCGGGGCCGGAAAATTCAACCGGAACAAAGGCAAGTCCGATGTTCTTTTTAAGAAAAGGTGCAGGCGAGCCGGAGCTGACGACCCCGATCGGCTTATTATCTGCAAAAACCCTGTAACCATCTCGGGCTATTCCCGGTTCAGCCATTTCAAAGCCCACAAGCTTTGTTTTCAAGCCGTTTTCTTTCAGTTCAATCAATGCCTGCCTGCCGATAAAGTCGCCTTTGTCGAATTTGACCACCCATCCCAAATTCGCTTCCAGTGGAGTAATATCATCAGTCAACTCGTGCCCGTAGAGTGACATGGCAGCTTCCAGCCGGAGTGTGTTTCTAGCCGCGAGCCCGCATGGCGTAAGGCCACTGCTTCTTCCCGTGTCCAGAATTGCATTCCAAAGCGCGGGGGCTGCTTTTTCGCTGCTGTAAACCTCAAAACCGTCTTCGCCCGTATAACCAGTCCTTGAGATAATTGATTGATAGCCGGCGACTTCCGACTCGATGAAGTGGTAATACTTGATTTCGGATAAATCGCTCGGGGTCAGTTTTTGAAGTATTTCCTCGGCCTTCGGACCCTGTATTGCAATTTGGCAAAACTCGCTGCTGGCATTTTTCAGGCTTACCTGTTCATTTTTGTCTAATTGGAAGTTGATCCAGGACCAATCCTTCTCAGTAGTTGCCGCATTTACTACCAAAAGATATTTTTCAGTACCAAAGCAATAGATCAGGAGATCGTCAACCGCTCCGCCCTTTTCATTAGTTAGAATCGTGTATTGAGCAGCTCCAATCGTTAATCGGGAAACATCGTTAGAGGTTATACGATTCAGGAATTTGAGCGCATCTGCACCCTCAACCCAGAATTCTCCCATATGGGATACATCGAAAAGCCCGGCCTTTGTTCTTGTAGCAAGGTGCTCTTCGATTACGCCGGTAGGATAGTTAATCGGCATATCCCAGCCGCCGAATTCAACCATTTTTGCACCAAGCAAACGGTGCTCTGAATTGAGTGGAGTTACTTTTAAACTTGCAGGCTGCATTTCAATTGTATTTGTTATTTAATTTTATTAAAGATTCAAGCTAACACGCTGTAAAAAGCAAGTCAAAGTTAAAGCAAAAATTCCCAGAAAGAAGGGAAATTACTTCCCAAAGAGAACGCTACTTGCAGACTCTCTAAGCACAGATTCGATGTCGGCCAAATATTGGATTTATTTCGAGTTACAAGTAGAAACCTCAAATGGAAGGCATTATTTTTTGGGAAGGTTTTTTGCCGCATCTATGATGTCATTGCACATAGCGAGGCAGGTTTCCAGAATTCCGGACTCTCTTGTATCCTGCGAGCGTTTCTGTTCGGCTTCAAAAATGCCCTTGAAGCGCTGAGCTGCCTGGGCTAGTTTGATTACCGCATTATTGAAAGCCTTGCTGCCTGCAATGTTGCCAGGGACAGGGCTTTCATCTCTTGCAGCTACATCATCAATATCATCTATAGCTTTTTGCAGAAGGTCTCGGATGTCAGAAAGAAAATCTATCCTGCTTCCTTTTGGTTCCGGACCCCACTCGCTGCTATCGTTTTTGGGAGCTTTCCATTCCGAGCCGGGAATTGCTGCAGCAGCAAGCCTTCGGTCAATCATTTTTATCAGCACCTCGATTCTTTTATCAATTTCCTGATATTTTCTGATCAACTCGGCCTCGGGTTCGGTTACGAAATCCCTTTTTTGTGCAAATGAATCAGAGGGAAGCAATAAAATGAATCCGATGAAAACAAACGCAAAAAACGAATGTTTTCCTGTTTGGAAAAAAGCCTTGGTTGATGAAAAAACTTCTTCGGAGAGGCCTAAAAATGCGGATTTCATAAATTCGTTCGGATTAAAGCCCTTAAATTCAAAATTTAAAATAAAATGTAATTTAGCCCGTTTTGATGATTTATTGCATGGGTTCGATAAATAAAATACTTAGAGAGAAAGATCCTGATTAGGTACTACCGTATCGCCAAACAAAGGCTCAACTGCCTTACTTCTTGCATCCCGGATGTATTTTAATAAAAGCCTTACATACGGATCGAAATTCGGCGGAAGTTCTCGAAGAATTACTCCGATTCTTGGGGCAAGTTTACGAAGCCCGATCTCATATTTTTTCAGGGCATCCAACACGTTTCCTTTTTGCTGCGGCTGTCTGAGTAGGTAATTCAATGTATCGTCCATGATTGCCTGAAAAGCTCCAAGCTGATCGTACATTCCCATATAATCGCCGCTTTTAGCCAATGATTCTGCCTGGGAAACTCTTTGGTCCATAAATTTCAATGCAAGGTTGACGCGGTCTTTAGGCGAATTTTCGGCAAAGAGGGTTTGTCCCTCGTTTTTTGACATTCTCTTGACCGGCGGCGGGGCCGAGTCAAAATCAAATACCGATTGTGAAAGTACTACAGAATTGCAAGCTAATGTGAAAAAGATGAAAACTTGCAGTTTGATTAAACCCAGGCAGAAAGGGTTTAGTAGCTGTGGGTTGACCGCAATATTCCAATTTTTTACCGAATTCTCCACAAATGAAGCTGTGTTCCTACCGCACTACTTAATTTAATTTATGAAACTATAAGAAATTGCTAAGTTTTCCTTCCAAATCATGGTTAAACATTTTTAAAAGTCGTTTCTCAAGTTTAAAAGTCGTTTCTCAAGATTTTTTGGATTTTCCTGATTTAGCCTGCTTTTCCAAACCTGGCAGCCTGAGTTGCACTTTTTCAATCTCAAGTTTGTTTTTCACCGGATCAGCAAGCATCAGAAACCTTTTATAATTTTCCAATGCGGCCGGATAGTCCTCAAGCCTATCCAGGCAAATTGCAAGAAAATAATAGGCGGTTGTAGGATTGCTGCCGTTTTGAGTCAACCAAAAGAATTCTTCTGCTGCAGGTTTGAAATT
>DATLZX010000118.1:0-3063 GCA_035573795.1 Pyrinomonadaceae bacterium
ACCTCATTTAGCGAAATGCTATTCGACCGTTACAGATTTAGCAAGGTTACGGGGTTGATCAACGTCGCAGCCGCGCCTTACTGCAATATGGTAAGCCAGCAGCTGCAAGGGGACTATTGAAATTATAGGCGATAAGAGGTCAGTTGTTTCCGGAATGCTGATGATGTGATCGGCCACCCTGGCACTCATTTCATCTTCTTCGTTCAAGACAGCAATCACGATACCATCTCTGGCCTTTACTTCCACAATATTTGAATGTGTTTTCTCATATCTGATCTCGCTTGCTGCATTGCCTTTTTCTCTGGTGTTTATGACAACTACCGGCAGCTTTTCATCTATCAGAGCATTCGGGCCGTGCTTCATTTCACCTGCAGGATAACCCTCGGCATGGATATAGCTTATTTCCTTGAGTTTCAGGGCTCCTTCCAGCGCTACAGGAAAATTTATGCCTCGCCCAAGGTATAAAAAATCCTGTGCACGAAAATAATCGCGAGATAATTCTTCGATAATATCCGAATCATTCAGCACCTGCTCGACTTTTAGCGGAAGCTCTGCCAGCGACTGCGCCAGTTTCCTGGCTATATCTTCCGAAACCGTGCCGCGTAATTGCCCAAGACGGCTTGCAAAAAGATAAAGTGCCACCATTTGCGCAGTAAAAGCTTTTGTTGAGGCAACGCCGATTTCGGGTCCGGCATGCGTCAGTATAGTGCCGTCTGCCTCACGATGGATCATCGAGCCCTGCACGTTGCAGATTGCCAAAACCTTTGCCCTAGCCTGCTTGGCTTGCCGCAGCGCGGCAATTGTGTCCGCCGTCTCGCCTGATTGCGAGATGACTACAACAAGGTCGTTCGGGGTAATTACCGGATCGCGGTAACGAAATTCAGATGCATAATCAACCTCTACGGGCACCCTTGCTATTGACTCGATCATGTATTTGGCCGCAAGCCCGGCATGCCAGGAGGTTCCGCAGGCGGCAATCTTTACCGAATTGATGTTTTTCAATTCGTCATCGCTTATCTCCATCGGCTCGAGATAGATTTTGCCGGTATCGAGAGAGAGCCTGCCTTGTACCGTATCTCTGATGGCTCTTGGCTGCTCGTAGATTTCCTTGAGCATGAAATGCTTGAAGCCGCCTTTTTCTGCCATTATCGGATCCCAGGTAATCCTTTGCCGCTCAGGCTCTACAATGTTTCCTTCAAAATCGGTAACCTTGACCGATTCTTTCGTGATTACCGCAAGCTCTTTATCTCCAAGGAAAAAAACATCCCTCGTATGCGAAAGGATCGGAGGAATATCCGAGGCTACGAAAAATTCTCCGTCTCCCAGGCCGATTACCACCGGCGGCCCTTCTCTGACGGCGACGATAGTATCCGGCTCATTAACAGAAATTATAGCCAACGCAAATATGCCCTTTAGTTCCGAAACAGCTTTTCTGACGGCGGCTTCCAATTTCAGCCCGTCTTTTTCGGCATATTCTCCAATCAGATGAGCGACTACTTCGGTATCGGTTTCGGTGTTGAAAGTGTGCCCTTTCGCCTTTAGGCTTTCTTTCAAAGCAATGTAATTCTCGATTATTCCGTTATGGACAACTACGATACGCCCGCTTTGGTCGCGGTGCGGATGGGCGTTTTCCTCGGTAGGCCGGCCATGCGTAGCCCAGCGCGTATGCCCAATGCCGTAAGTTCCGTCAAGGGGCTTGAGCCGTATCATTTCCTCAAGGTTTCTGAGCTTGCCCTCCGCCCGTCGCAGCTCCAGATTTCCACCTTCATCAACTACGGCTATACCGGCAGAATCATAACCACGATATTCCAACTTCCTCAGGCCTTCTAAAAGCAGTGGTACTACCTGCTTTCTACCAACATATCCAACGATTCCACACATTTAGTTAAAGTTATTCCTTAGATTCGCATTCTCGATCAAAAGCTAAAGCACCGATTTCAAAATGTAATTTTTTGGAACTTTTCATTTCCGGTTTTTTTAGCTTTGCTTGGTTCGATAAATGATTCAAATATTAAAAATTACCTGTCATTTTCGATTTTCCGCACCTTTTTTGCCGGCACGCCCACTACAAGTGTTTGCGGCGGAACGTCTTTGGTAACAACGCTTCCTGCACCGGTTGCCGCTTCGTCCCCGACTTCTACAGGTGCAACCAGCATCGTATCCGAGCCGATTTTTACGTTTTTCCCGATCCGCGTTTTATGTTTTCGCTTGCCATCAAAATTACATGTAATCGTTCCGGCACCGATATTGGTATTTTCACCTATCTCGGCATCGCCCAGGTAAGCGAGGTGATTTGCCTTTGCTCCCTCTCCAAGAATGGTGTTTTTGAGCTCGACAAAATTTCCGACCTTTGCATTTTCCTTTGTTTTCGCACCTCCGCGAAGATGTGCGAAAGGCCCGACAGTGCAGTTATCCTCGACCTCAGCATCAGTAATCACACAGTGGTCCAGAATTTTGACGCTTCGACCTATTCTGGAGTTAGAAATCCTGACGCCCTGCCCGATGCTGCTGCCATCGCCAATTTCGCTTTTGCCCTCGATTATCACATTTGGGTAGATGGTTACATCACGGCCGAACTTCGAGTCTTGCGAGATATAAGCAGCCTTTGGGTCTAAAAAGGTTACACCGTAATCCAACATCAATTTCCTGACGGTATTTCGCCGCAAAAGCCTTTCGATGTCTGCAAGCTGCAGGCGGTTGTTTACACCCTCGACCTCTTGCGGGTCATTATGTTGGACTATTGCAACGTCCTCGCCGGCATTTCTCAGGATTTCCGGAACGTCGGTTAGATAGAATTCCTTTTGTGAATTGTTGTTTCCGAGCTCGCCGAGGGCTTTGAAAAGGCTTTTAGAAAAAAAGCAATAAACACCCGCATTTACCTCTTCAATCTGCCGCTGTTCATCTGTTGTGTCCCTTTCTTCCACGATTTTTTCAAAGCGGCCCTCTTTATCACGTACTATCCGGCCGTAACCGGTTGGATCTTTTAGCTTTACGGTAAGAATCGTGCAGGAGGCGCCGCGTCCGCGGTGGTTTCGGTGGCTTGTAATCAATGTTGCAAGCGTC
>DATLZX010000119.1:0-3012 GCA_035573795.1 Pyrinomonadaceae bacterium
TTGCTCGAAAGAATGGGTTTATCAGCAGTACGATTCAATGGTCAGGACAAATACCGCAGTGCTGCCCGGCGCAGATGCTGCAGTAATCAGAATCAAAGAAACAAGACGCGCTCTGGCGATCAGCCTTGATGGCAATGGCAAATATGTCGCGATAAATCCTTTTGAAGGAGCAAAGTTAGTCGTAGCCGAGGCAGCCCGAAATGTGGTGTGCGTAGGAGCCGAGCCTATAGCCGTAACTAATTGCCTGAATTTCGCCTCGCCGGAGCGACCTGAGGTAATGTGGAGCTTTTCCCGGACAATAGACGGAATGCGTGAGGCCTGCGAGGCTTTTTCAACCCCGATAGTTTCAGGAAACGTCTCTTTCTACAATGAAACGGAAGGAAGCGGCATTCTGCCGACGCCTGTAATCGGAATGGTAGGTTTGATTGAAAGCTCTCAAAAAATATTGACCCCTCACTTTAAGGACGAGGGCGATCTGATCGCTCTTTTAGGCACTCCCGGCTCAGACCTTTCTGCAAGCGAATATTTGCAGGTAGTCAAGGGAATCACGAGCAGAGAAATGATCGCTTCAGGCAATTTGCCAGCGATAGACCTTGAGTTTGAAAAGCGCTTGCATTCTGTTTTGTTAGAGCTTGCCGGCAAAGGTTTGATTAAGTCAGCCCATGACTGCTCAGACGGCGGCCTGGCTGTCGCTTTGGCCGAATGCTGCTTTTCTACTCTGGGGCATAAAGCAATCGGAGCAAGTATAAAACTGAATTTTGGCAGTGATACTGACGGAAAAACATTCAGCCGCGAGGGACTGCTTTTCGGAGAATCGCCCTCGCGTATCATAATCAGTTTTTCTCCACGAAAAAGCGACGAGATATTTTCGATAGTAAAAGATTTCCCGATAACGTTGCTTGGTGAGGCAGGAGGCAGCCATTTTAGTTTTTATATAAACGAAAACAGTGCCATTGATGCAGAAGTTTCTGAATTGGAAACCGCCTGGCGAGGTGCCCTTACTTCAAAAATGGAGATGACCGCTGCCTAGAGATCACTTTTAGAGTACTTTTCCCTTCTATGAATCGTGAGCGTATCAGAAATTTTTCGATAATTGCCCACATAGACCACGGCAAATCTACACTTGCTGACCGCATACTGCAATTGACCGGTGCAGTATCCGAGCGCGAGATGGAAGACCAATTGCTGGATGACATGGACCTAGAGCGTGAGCGTGGAATTACGATAAAAGCTCACGCAGTCCGCCTTGATTATCAGGCAAAAAATGGAGAAAAGTACATATTGAATTTAATTGATACGCCGGGTCATGTAGATTTTTCTTATGAGGTTTCGCGCTCACTTTCGGCGTGTGAAGGAGCACTGCTAGTAGTTGACGCTTCGCAGGGTGTTGAAGCGCAAACGCTTGCGAACACTTATCTTGCAATTGAGAATGACCTGGAGCTGATTCCGGTCCTGAACAAAATTGACCTGCCCTCGGCAGAGCCCGACAGGATCAAAGAGCAGATTGAATCAATAATCGGCCTTGAGGCAGAAAATGCCATTCTGGCATCTGCAAAAACAGGACAAGGTGTAGAGCAGGTGCTCGAAGCCATTATCGAACGAATCCCACCGCCAAAAGGCGATCCTGAGGCACCGCTTAAAGCACTGATTTTCGACAGCTGGTACGACAGTTATCGCGGAGTAATCGTGCTTTTTCGCATAATTGACGGCAGCATCAAAAAAGGCACCAAAATCCGCTTTTTCAATACTGGCCGTGAATACACGGTAGAAACTCTCGGAGTAAACCGGCCAAGACCGACACCAATAGATGAATTAAGAGCCGGAGAAGTCGGCTTTCTGACGGCTTCGATCAAAACTGTTTCTGATGTCCAGATAGGCGATACTATTACTGATGCCGCCAACCCGACCAAAGAGCCTTTTCCAGGATTTCAGGAAGTCAAACCGATGGTGTTTGCCGGCCTATATCCTACCGACTCAGCTCAATATGAGGACCTGCGAGATGCAATGGAAAAATTGCGTCTTAACGATGCCTCGTTTTTTTACGAGCCGGAGAGTTCGTCTGCCCTTGGCTTTGGCTTTCGCTGCGGATTTTTAGGATTGCTCCATATGGAGATCGTGCAGGAGCGGCTCGAGCGCGAATTCGATCTGGACCTCATCACCACAGCGCCGGGTGTTCGTTATCGTGTAACAACAACAGACGGCGAGGTGCACGAGATAGATTCGCCGGCGCAAATGCCGGATCCGGGAAGAATAGCAACTATCGAGGAGCCATATATAGAGGCGACCATCCTGACAAAAGACGAGTTTCTCGGCGGGATACTTCCGTTATTGGATGAAAAAAGAGGAGTACAGAAAAAGTTCGAATATCTGACAAAAGACCGCGTAATGCTGGTCTATGAACTTCCGTTGAATGAAATAGTTCTGGACTTTTACGACAGGCTGAAAAGCGCTTCTCGCGGCTATGCTTCGCTGGATTACCATTTTTTAGGATATCGCGAAGGGAAGCTTGTAAAACTCGATATCCTCGTGGCCGGCGAGCCGGTTGATGCTCTTTCGTTGATACTTCACCAAAGCACAGCACAGACAAAGGGCAGGTTGCTCGCAGCTAAAATGAAGGAGCTCATTCCAAGGCAGCTTTTTGAAGTACCTATACAGGCCGCCATAGGGAATAAAATAATTGCCCGCGAAACTGTAAAGGCTATGGGTAAAAACGTCCTTGCAAAGTGCTATGGCGGAGATATTACACGCAAACGCAAACTGCTTGAAAAACAGAAGGAAGGCAAAAAGCGGATGAAGAAGGTCGGCCGGGTTGAAATTCCCCAAGAGGCTTTTCTCGCCGTTTTGAAAGTAAAAGAAAGCTAGGGCAAAAACCGGCAAATTAGTAAATCTGAGAGCTTTTTCACCCAGTTGATTCTTATCGCCTGATTTAACCAGCCGATGTATTTCATTCAAGGCTGCTGCATCATTGATTGGAAAAAACTTTTCAATTGCTAATTAAAACCTCCTCTCCGC
>DATLZX010000120.1:0-10128 GCA_035573795.1 Pyrinomonadaceae bacterium
GGAGACCAAATCCACGGTAGTAACCGGGGTAGAGATGTTCAAGAAGCTGCTGGATGAAGGGCAGGCCGGAGACAACGTTGGGCTTTTGCTGCGAGGCATCGAGCGGAAGGAGATCGAGCGTGGGCAGGTGATAGCCAAGCCCGGGACGATCACGCCGCATATGAAGTTCAAGGCCGAGGCGTATGTTTTGACGAAAGAAGAGGGCGGACGACACACACCGTTTTTCTCCGGATACCGGCCGCAGTTTTACTTCAGGACGACGGACGTGACCGGCGTGGCCAAGCTGCCCGAGGGCGTAGAGATGGTGATGCCGGGCGATAACGTCCAGATGGAGGTAGAGCTGATCGCCCCGATCGCAATGGAAAAAGGGCTCCGCTTCGCTATCCGCGAGGGCGGCCGCACGGTCGGTGCCGGCACGGTAACGGAAGTCCTCGACTAATCTAGCCAAAAAAGGCGAAAGTCGGCATTGTTTTTTGATATATCGGGCAAAAAAGAGCATATCGCATAAGGGATGCTATTTTTGCCTATCAAAAAACGATCTTTTTCAAGCTAGATAGCATCAAAAGCAGTTTTGGCTTTTTTAGTTGTGGGGTGTTGCGGTTAATTCTTGCAGGAAAAAGAATTAACCGCAGAATTAACAAAGGTTTAAAAATAGGGGATTTATGCCTAGAGAAAACATAGTTCTGCAATGCACTGAGTGTAAAGAGCGGAATTACGTAACGACAAAAAATAAAAAAGCGACACCAAATCGCCTGGAACTGAAAAAGTTCTGCCGAAGGTGCCGCGTGCATACCCTGCACCGTGAAACCAAGTAGTACTTCTCAAGGGGTATGCTGCATTGACGGAATCAGCAGCTTATTTGAAAGCAACCTCACTTTGTTCTTGTTGTTTAGGGTGTGAGGTATTGGACAAAGAAGCGTTTCAGGCTTTGAAAAGCTTCAAGTTGTAGGATGAAAGCTGCCAGGGGAAGAAAAAAAAGCCTGTAGAAGTACTTAAAGAAGCAGGGGAGACATAAAGGATATTCAGGGGCATGGTGTCAACGGTTAGCACGGAGGTCTCCAAAACCTTAAGTCCGGGTTCGAATCCTGGTGCCCCTGCCAAAACAAAAGGGTTTGCTGAAACCTTACTTTTAACCGTAGGTAATCAAGCAATGTCTGAAGGCAAAGTCCGGAAGACTATTCTGTTATAAAAAGGCGGTCTCGAGGCGTGGCAGAAGCTGTGGACGCATTAGAAAAAGAAAAATCCGGTAAAAGCGGTGCTGCAGATTTTATTGCAAAAACCCGCGAAGAACTTCGTCGGACCTCATTTCCAACGGGCGGCGAGGTTCGGGATACGACTATAATCGTAATAGTTAGTGTTATTTTCTTCGCCGTTTATTTGTTTCTTGTTGACCAGGCGTGGACGTACATTTTAGAGGGCCTTACCTGGTTGGTAAATAAAATCGCCGGCTTTTAAAGAGGTTAGTAAAGATGAGGCAATGGTATTTCATACATACCTATTCAGGGCATGAAAGAAAGGTCGAAGAAAGCCTTCAGGCCCGAATCCGTGATATGGAGCTAGGCGATAAGATCACGTCGGTGCTTTTGCCAACCGAGACCGTTGTAGAAATGAGGGGCGGCAAAAAAATCGAATCCAAGCGGATGTTTTATCCCGGATATGTTTTGGTAGAAATCGAATGTGATGAAAAGGGGAAAATTCCCGATGAGGTTTTTCATGCAATTCGGTCAACACCCAAAGTAACGGGATTTTTGGGAGGGAAAAACCCTACGCCGCTTTCTAAGGAAGAGGTTGACCAGATAGTACATAACATCGAGGAAGCGACTGAAAAGCCCAAACCGAAATATACATTTGACGTGGGAGAGGTCGTAAGGATAAAAACCGGGCCTTTTGCGAGCTTTACAGGAAAAGTGGAAGAGGTCAATGAAGATAAGGCGACGCTTAAGGTTTCAATAACGATTTTCGGACGCTCTACGCCCTATGAAGTCGGATTTCTGGATGTCGAAAAAGTTACTTTTGCCGAAGAAGAATAGGCTCTAGCCTGAATTAACGGGCTCAAAGAGGATTAGCTTAAAGATTTCAATTTTTTACCAAAAATGAGGACATTTCCCGAAAAAATCGGGAATCGTAAATCGAGAAAATGGCTAAGAAAATAGAAGGATACATTAAACTGCAAATACCAGCCGGAAAAGCGAATCCGGCACCGCCAATCGGCCCTGCATTGGGACAGCATGGCGTAAACATAATGGAGTTCTGCAAAGCATTCAATGCAAAAACGCAGAATGAAGATCCGGACATGAAAATCCCCGTAGTTATTACGGTTTACTCGGATCGCTCCTTTACATTTGAAACTAAAACACCTCCTGCGGCCGATCTGCTTAGAAAGGCTTCAGGAATACCCAAGGGATCCGGCAAGCCAAACAGGGAAAAGGCCGGCAAGATAACTCGGGCGCAAATAGAGGAAATTGCCAAAAAGAAAATGCCGGACCTGAATACAACCGATCTTGCTGCCGCGATGCGAACCATCGAGGGTACAGCAAAATCAATGGGTTTAATTATCGAGGGCTGAGCACCTGCTCTCGGAAAAACAATTCAAAGTAGTAAAAAAACTACTTGAATCAACTAAGGGAGGGAAAATTTCGGTTTTGAACAAATTTTCCCGTTATTACCTGGAGGAAACATGAAACGAGGAAAAAAATATCTTGCAGCGCTCGCCAAAATCGAGCCTCACAAAAAATACTCTCTTGAAGAAGCAGTAGCTTTAGTCAAAGATATCGCCTTTGCAAAATTTGATGAGACCGTCGAGCTGACTATGTGGCTCGGCGTTGACCCAAGGAAAGCTGACCAGCTCGTCCGCGGAACAATCGTATTACCGCATGGACTGGGCGGATCGGCAAAAAGGGTTGTCGTCATTGCGCAGGGAGAAAAAATCAAAGAAGCCGAAGCGGCCGGAGCTGACTTGGCCGGCGGGGATGACATTATAGAAAAAATCAAGGGCGGCTGGCTCGATTTCGATGCATTGATAGCAACGCCCGATATGATGGGAAAGGTTGGCCAGCTGGGCAAAATCCTTGGGCCACGCGGCCTGATGCCAAACCCGAAAACCGGCACAGTTACAATGGACGTCAAAACTGCCGTCGAAGAAACAAAGGCCGGAAAGGTCGAATACCGCGTAGATAAAACAGGCGTTATTCATTCACCGGTCGGCAAAGTTTCGTTCGATGTTACGAAACTCACTGAAAATACGAAAGTTTTGATAGGTGCAGTAATTAAAGCAAAGCCAACCTCTGCAAAGGGAAGGTACGTAAAGAAAATCAACCTTGCGGCCACAATGAGTCCCGGTATTTTGGTTGATGAGGCAGCTTTTCTCTGATTTTCTGCGGCAGAGGTCATTTTCAGTGATTATTAGCTGAGGATTAAAGGTTATGCGGTTTTAATAAAAACAAAGGGCCGCAAGTGATGTGAGGGATCAGAAATGAAAACCAGACAAGTTAAACAGAAAGATCTAAATGAACTTACTCAGGCGCTGCAGCAGGCCAAATCTGCTTTGATCGTAAGCTTCAAAGGGGCAACAGTTGCCAAAGATCAGGAGTTTCGAAAACAAATTCGAGAGGCCGGAGCGCGCTATCAGGTTGTAAAAAATACACTTGCAAAGATTGCAATAAAAGATACCGTTTATGAGCAGGCAGCCGATTCTCTAAAAGGCGTTTCTGCAATCGCTTGGACCGAGAATGACCCGGTTGTGCTGTCAAAAGCTGTTTCAAAATTTATCAAAGAAAACAGCGACGTTTATACATTCAAATCGGGCGTTGTAGACGGAAAGCTGGTTGATCTGAATCAGCTTACGACAATCGCAAATCTTCCATCTAAGGAAGAATTAATCTCGAAACTGCTTTTCGTAATAAATGCTCAAGCACAACGGCTGGTAACGGTTATCAACGCCGTGCCTCGAAACCTTGCAGTCGTTATCAAGCAGATCGGCGACAAGGCACCTGAAACACGCTCAGCGGGTGCGCCTGCGACCGCTGCCGACAGCGAAGGAAAGGCTGATGAAGGCACAAGTGCCGAACCTGAAGCAAAAGCCGAGCAAACGCCGAATGCTGAAGGAACGGCTCAAGCCGAAGCAGCCCCGGCAGAGACGGCTCACACTGAGCAAGCCCAGGCCGAAGAAGCGCCGGCCGAGGAGACCCCGACAGAAAATTGAGTTAGTGTCGGGTTGGCTGATAAAGAAACAATCAAGGCTTGTAAAAGCTGTTCGGAAAGCCAGAGAAAAAGGTTTTTGGCAGGATGAGATAAAGTGGCATTTGCTGCAGTTAATCTCTGAATTGCGTTTTAAAGTTGTAAGTATTTCTCGAATTGATGGCACACAATAAAACTGTGCTGTTTGAAATTGGCCGTACTCAAGGAAAACGAGCCGGGCGATGAGTCAGGTCGCCGCGATTTGCTCGGGTTTGCCTTAGACAAAGAGATGCACTTTGCCTTAGACAAATCCCCTGGGTTCTTACGGCTGACAAATAAGGTCAGGGATAGCCTGAGTGCAAGAAAAGCCTTGATCTATAGTGGCTGAATCTTGCCGGGCATCTGATCTGAATAACTTAAATAAAAACAAAGAACCCGGAAAAAGGAGAATTTAATCAAAATGGCAATAACTAAAGCTGATGTAGTTGAATATTTGAAGGGGATGACCCTGCTTGAGGCTAGCGAGCTTGTCAAAGAGCTCGAGGAAGTTTTTGGTGTTTCGGCCGCTGCTGCGGCTGCGCCGGTAATGGTTTCAGCACCCGGAGCCGCCGCCGGAGATGGTGCCGCTGCTGCTGAAGAGAAGGACTCTTTCGATGTAGTCCTTAGCTCTGCAGGTTCGAATAAGATTGCGGTTATCAAGGTAGTTCGCGAGGTCGTCTCAGGGCTTGGCCTCAAGGAAGCCAAGGACCTTGTTGACGGTGCTCCAAAAACCCTCAAAGAGGGCGTTTCCAAGGAAGAGGCCGAGGAAATCAAAGCCAAACTTACTGAAGCCGGCGCTAGCGTTGAAATCAAGTAAACCCGAGCAAAAGCATTGCAGCAATTGCGGTTTAATTGCTAAAAATGCCGGTTCAGCAGGATAAAAGAGGAAAATTTTCTGGCCTGACTCCGCATTAGGGCTCAGGCCAGAAATTCCTTGAAATAGTCTTAGAGGCTAAATGACGGCACGCAATTTGCATAAAGGGCGCTTCGGTGCTATACTAAGTGCTAGAATGCGGAGAATGTCTGCCTGCTAATAATTAATTTGGTGGCTGTTGGTTTTTTTCGGTACGGGGTAATGGCCTCGGGCTTTAACTCAGGGAAGTTTTAGTGTCAAAAAAGGCACTTCGTAAAAATACGGTCTTGATAGAGAAAACTGCTGGATATGCGGCGTGGGGAAAGTTTGCACCCTTGGTCCGCTTTTTTGTGTTTTCTGAAGCATTCCCAAGTGCCTGATGATTACTAATTATCTGATATTATCAACAACCGCCAGGATATCAGCAACTCAATGATAAGGGATTTTGATGAACCAAGCGGCTGGTTTTAACCGGTTTTAAACTGTTTCAAATGCAGAGACTCGGCGTAAAAAAATGACAACAATAAATTCGAGTCATGGCATTTTAGATTATCAGCCTTTACCGCCAAGGGCATAGATTCAAAGCGGCCGAAGGCATATTAACAGGAAAGCATTGAATTATGCAATAAGCCGGCCGGCTAGCGGTTCACAAATCTTTTCGTTTTACCCAGAAAGGTAGTTTTACCACTCACGAGAGCGATATGATCAACAATCCATTGCAAAATGCCAATAACGGGCTCGGGCGCAGAATCAGCCAGGCCCCTGAGAGAGTAGATTTTTCGAAAATCCGAACATCTGTCGAAATACCAAACCTGATCGAAGTGCAGCGGGCTTCATATGAGCGCTTTCTGCAGATGGATCTTTTGCCCGAGGAGCGTGAAAACATCGGTCTGCAATCGGTCTTTTCGACGGTTTTCCCCGTGACGGATTTTCGTGAAACGGCGAAGCTGGAGTTCGTCTCTTACCAGATAGGGAACTGGCAGTGCAAATGCGGCTATCTTGAAGGACTTGAGCATCTTAGGGATAACTGCAAAAACTGCGGCTCCAAAATCAAGGTTGATCCGCTCAATCCGTCAGACGTTTTATGTAAAAAGTGCGGCACTTTCAATTCAGTCAGGCCCAAACTCTGCCCGAACTGCGGCGAGCCTGTCGGATTGAAACATAAGCCAGAGCAGAAAGAATGCCAAGAGCGCGGGATGTCTTTCAGTGTCCCGCTTAAGGTTAAGATACGGCTGACCGTCTTTGACAAAGACCCTGAAACTAACACGTCCACCGTTCGGGATATCAAAGAAGAAGACGTATTTTTCGGTGAGATACCACTGATGACCGATAACGGAACCTTCATCATCAATGGTACAGAGCGAGTAATCGTGTCGCAGCTGCATCGCAGCCCCGGAGTCTTTTTCAAGGGCGAAAAAGAGGAATACCTTGCCAAGATAATTCCTTACAGAGGCTCCTGGGTTGAGTTCGAGTATGACCAAAAGGGACTGCTTCACTCCAGACTTGGGAAGCGGAAACTGCTTGCCACGATTTTCCTGCGAGCTCTCGGCCTATGGATAAAACCTCCGATTGACCTCAAGACCGCATCGGATGCTGTACTTGAAGAAGCGATAAAATCGGCAGAGTTTACAGATGCCGATATCCTGAAGCTTTTCTATGCCGTTGATACCGTCAGAACAGAAAAAGGGAAACTCTTTTTTGCCGTAAAAAATGACGGAGATACAAACCTCGTCGGCCTTAAGGCCGGCCAGACTATCAAGGACGGACGCGAGGAAATAACCCGGACAGGCAAGAAAATTACAAAAGCAGCCCTGGCAGACCTCAGACGGCTCAAAATCAAAGAAGTCCAGGTTGAGCCATCGGATCTCGAGGGCATGGTCGCACTTAACGACATTATCAATCAGGAAACCGGAGAGGTGATTGTAGAGTCGAATGTCGAGATCACGCAGGCCAAATTGCAGCAGATAATTGATGAGAACATAGGCAGCTTCGAGGTTGTATTCCCCAAGCAGGACATCAACGGCGAGGTAGTATCCCAGACATTGCGCAAAGATACCATCACCAAACCGGTTGATGCGCTTCTCGAAATCTACCGAAAGATGCGGCCGGGCGATCCGCCAACCGTGCCTACGGCCTATCGCCTGCTCGAAGGGATGTTTTTTGATACGAGGCGTTTCGACCTTTCACGCGTTGGCCGCCTGAAATTCAACATCAAGCTCGGCCGGCCTGAAAGAGACCGCCTGGATGATCCGCTGCTCGAGCCAAAAGATTTCATTGATGTAGTTACCTATCTGCTCAGGATGAAGAAAGATAGTGAAAACTACACCCAGGATGATATTGACCACCTTGGCAACCGGCGAGTCCGTGCCGTAGGCGAGCTGCTGGAGAATCAGTTCCGTATCGGGCTGGAGCGAATGGAAAGAGCCATCAAGGAAAAAATGTCTATCCAGCAGGATATGAATACCACGATGCCGCGTGATCTGGTAAATGCCAAGCCCGTAACTGCGGCAGTCAGGGAGTTTTTCGGATCAAGCCAGCTATCGCAGTTCATGGATCAGACTAATCCGCTCTCAGAAATTACCCACAAGCGCAGACTGTCCGCGCTCGGGCCGGGCGGGCTCTCACGTGAAAGGGCCGGATTTGAGGTTCGGGACGTTCACCCGACGCACTATGGCCGGATCTGTCCGATAGAAACGCCTGAAGGGCCTAACATCGGCTTGATATCCTCGCTTTCATGTTTTGCCAGAATCAATGAATTCGGATTTATAGAATCGCCTTACAGAAAGGTCGAAGACGGACGAGTAATCGAGTATGTGAAGGTTCACAATGGCGGAGATACAAAATTCAAGCCAGGCGATCACGTTCCGCAGGAAGATGTCGAGCGGGCCAACCGCAAGGTCGCAAAAGAGGGCGGAAAGCCGGCCGAGTTTGAGCCGTATCCGTTCTATCTCACAGCATGGGAAGAAGATAAATACATCATCGGCCAGGCTAATATCGAGGTTGACTCCAAGGGCTACCTCGTCAATGAGCGAAACGCAGCCCGCCGAAGGGGTGAATTCATTACAGCAGACCGTTCGGAAATCCAGTATATGGACGTTTCGCCCAAACAGCTTGTTTCGGTCGCTGCCTCGCTGATTCCTTTCCTTGAAAACGACGATGCTAACAGAGCTCTGATGGGATCGAACATGCAGAGGCAGTCAGTACCACTACTGCGGGCGGAGGCACCGTACGTCGGCACCGGGATGGAAAAGGTCGCAGCCCGCGATTCGGGCGCAGTTGTTATCGCAAAGCGCGATGGTGTGGTGGATTATGTTGACTCCGAACGCATCATTGTAAAAGCCGACCATAACGTTGACGGGACAATTTCTCGTGAGGTTACGGCCGATATATACAGCCTAGTCAAGTTCAAACGCTCCAATCAAAATACCTGTATCAATCAGAGGCCGATCGTCCAGGTGGGCGAACGCGTCCGAAAGGGACAGGTGATAGCCGACGGGCCTTGCACGGATCGAGGCGAACTTGCACTGGGACGAAATGTCCTGGTTGCTTTCATGCCTTGGCGAGGATACAACTTCGAGGACGCGATCCTGGTATCTGAACGCCTAGTAAAAGACGATTACTACACTTCGATACATATCGAAGAGCTGGAAATCGAGGCAAGGGATACAAAGCTCGGGCCGGAAGAGATCACCCGCGATATCCCAAATGTAGGCGAAAACATGCTGAGGGATCTGGACGAATCAGGCATTATCCGGATCGGCGCCCAGGTAAAGCCCGGTTCAATTCTGGTTGGCAAGGTTACGCCTAAGGGCGAAACGCAGCTAACTGCAGAAGAGAAGCTCCTGAGGGCAATCTTCGGCGAAAAGGCAGGCGATGTAAAAGACGCCTCGCTTACCTGTCCGCCGGGAATTGACGGGACTGTTGTTGATGTAAGGGTATTTACCCGTAAAGGCCAGGACAAAGATCAACGTTCGCTCAAAATCGAGCAGATGGAAGAAGAGGCTCTTCGCCGCGACCTAGAAGATGAGATCAGGATACTTCAGGAGCAGCGCGATGAGAGAATCTTTGATCTGCTCGAAGGGAGAAAACTGACCAAAGACCTGGTTGATAACCGCGAGGTAATAATCAAGAAAGGTACCGCCCTTACTCGTGAAATGCTTTCGGGACTCGATCACAAGCTGCTTAAAAAGATCGAGGTTGCGGCGGGCAAAATAGACATTGCTGCCGAGATCCGTGAGTATGAAAAACGAACTGAAAGGCAGATAAAAATACTCTCGGATATCTATGAGGAGAAAATAACCAACCTCAAGATCGGAGACGAGCTGCCGCCGGGCGTAATCAAGATGGTTAAGGTCTTTATCGCCATGAAGAGAAAGCTTTCAGTAGGCGATAAAATGGCCGGCCGCCATGGTAACAAAGGCGTCATTGCCAGAATACTGCCTGAAGAAGATATGCCATATCTGCCAGACGGAACTCCGGTCGAGATTGTGCTCAATCCGTTAGGTGTGCCGTCGCGTATGAACGTCGGACAGATACTGGAAACCCATCTTGGTTGGGCAGCCAGGGTTCTGGGGCTGCATTTTGCAACGCCTGTATTTGACGGTGCGAGCGAAGAGGAAATCAAGGATTACATCAGAAAGGCCAACAAGCGATTTGACGAACTTGGCCTGCCGCCTTCTGTCGGGCCATCGGGCAAAACCCGGCTTTATGACGGATTGACAGGCGAGCCGTTCGAACAAAAAGTAACAGTCGGCTATATCTATATGCTCAAGCTGTCGCACCTTGTGGACGACAAAATACACGCCAGGTCAATCGGGCCCTACAGCCTTATTACTCAACAGCCCTTGGGCGGCAAAGCACAATTTGGCGGCCAGAGGTTTGGTGAAATGGAGGTCTGGGCGCTCGAGGCATATGGTGCGGCCTATATCCTGCAAGAATTGCTCACCTGCAAATCGGACGATGTTGCAGGCCGATCGAAGATTTATGAAACGATCGTTAAGGGCGTTTCCAATTTCGAGCCGGGCATCCCTGAGTCTTTCAACGTTCTTGTACGCGAACTG
>DATLZX010000121.1:0-3766 GCA_035573795.1 Pyrinomonadaceae bacterium
GGGCATCGAGTTGGAGTTTACACCTCAGGCAATTAGGAAAATCGCGGAAATGGCCAGCGAAATCAATTCAAGCAGCGAAAATATTGGGGCCAGAAGGCTTCATACAATGCTTGAAAACCTTCTGGAAGAGATAAGCTTTGAAGGGCCTGACCTAAAGGAGAAGAAGGTCTTGATAGATGAGGATTATGTCAGAGATAAGCTCGAAAAGCTTTTGAAGAACGAGGACCTCCGCCGATATGTGCTCTAAAGCAATTGTTTTTACAATTTATCGGATTCAGATTACCGAACATAATGATTATTAAAAACTCCAGAAATGTAATTTTTTGCCATAAAAAGGCTACGGTATTTTGCTGCAGCAATTTTATTTTACTTTTGATATTTCTTTGCTGTGGTTTATTTGCTGTTAATTGTGGCAAAAGAACACCTCCGGTGCCCCCCAAAGAAAAAGTTTTACAAACTATAGAATTAAGCGGCTTTCAGCGTGGCAGTTCCGTGATTCTAAGCTGGAAAATGCCGCTCAGGAATGCTCCACAGAATAGCGTGTTGCACATAACCAGAGCTGACATTTACAGGCTGGCTGAGCCAATTACTTCGCCACAAAACCTTTCCGAAGAAGAATTCGCCAGCCGCAGCAACATAATCGGGAGTTATTCGATTACCGATAAGGATTTTGGCGGGAAGCAGATCCAATTTGTTGATAAACTACAATTTGCAGGACAGCCTGCAAGGCTTAGGTACGCCGTTCGGCTCGTAAATAATTCCGGACAAAAGGCAGCCTTTTCCAATTTTTTCCTGATTGAGCCTACGGCAAAATTATCTCTGCCGCCAAGTGAAGTGAAAGTTTCAGTCTCACAGGATGCTTTATCTGTTGCTTGGCAATTACCTTCGGGAAATATTGACGGGTCAACCCCAGCTAACATCATTGGTTACAATATTTACAGATCAGAATCTGAGAAAGTACCTGCAAAACTTCTCAACACATCGCCTGTTACTGATAGCGGCTACCGAGACGAGTTTTTCGAATTTGAGAAAACTTATTTTTACTTTGTGCGTGCGGTATCGCTGGGAGCGGATGGTTCGCCGATGGAAAGCGCTGAATCGGAGATCGTCAAAGTTACGCCGAAAGACACTTTTCCGCCAACAGCACCAACAGCACTGACAATTGCAGCCTCTACAAATTCTATCTCGATTTTCTTTCCGGCTAATCCTGAAACTGACGTGGAGGGTTACCTGATTTACCGAACGACTGACGATACAATTCCTAAAGAAAAATGGGAACTAATGACGCAAACTCCAATTAAAACAACCACTTACAAGGATGAAAAAGTGCAACCCGGCACCAGGTATTTCTATTTCGTAAGGGCTGTTGATAAGTATAAAAACATCAGTGAGCCAAGCGAGGTTGTAAGCGAGGTTTTGCCATAAGCCTTTGCTGATTGTAGAGTAACTTAATGTAACCTATAAAGTAAAATCAGTTAAATATTGAAAAAAACTGGTTTGATATTGCTTGGCCTCACAATCAGCTTCCAAGTAATATCATTTTTCAGAAAGGATTGACCTTGTTTGTTGCAAAAATAATACAAAAATACGTTCAAGATAATAAATAAAGGCCCGCCGCGGCCAATGCGACGAGCCCAATATTCTGATTACTTCTTAGCCCAAAACTTAACCCAGAGCATTGCGCCGACAGGGTTGTTTGAGCGTCCTCATTGATCGAAACCCTAAGAGTAATTTCCTCGCCGGATTTCTTCTTAGGCAACCAATGAGCGGGAAGCTATCCTAACTTTTCAATGCCCCCAAATACGAAACGCGTTCAGTGCTTATATAAATACACCCATTCAGCCCCGATGTCAATACTTTTTTTGCCTTTTTTTCAGCACTCTGAAAGCCTTACTGCTAACTTATTGATATATTTACATCTTGTAAATTTCCGCTCAAAGAAAATAATTGATATTCTTTAATTTCATCGCTTATTTTTGATACTAAATTCCTTATGCAAATAGAACTGAAAGACCTTAAACCCTCAAAAATAGTCTGTGTAGGCAGAAACTATAGCGAGCATGCAGCCGAACTAGGGAATCCTTTGCCCAAAAAGCCCTTGATTTTTCTTAAAGCCCCATCAGCATTGATTTTCAATGAGGACCCAATTGTATTGCCCGCCTGCTCAAATCAGGTCGAGCACGAAGCAGAGCTCGCTATTGTAATTAGCCAAAAATGCAAAAACTTAACCGAAAACCAGGATCCTCTCTCAATCATCGCAGGTTTTACTTGCCTAAACGATGTTACTGCCAGAGACATACAGAGAGAAGAGGTACAGTTTACACGTGCAAAATCGTTTGATACTTTCTGCCCGATAGGGCCAGAATTGGTCAATAATGTTGATCCTTCAAATTTAGAAATAACTTGCAGGGTAAATGGCGTAATCCGCCAAAAGGGAAATACTTCACAGATGATTTTTTCAATTCCCTATTTGATAAGATATATTAGTCAACAAATGACGCTTTTACCCGGCGATATTATTTCTACAGGTACTCCAGCTGGTGTCAGTCAACTTAAAGCCGGAGACGTCTGTGAAGTAGAGATCGAAGGAATCGGAATTTTGCGAAACCCGATTATTAAAGGCAATTAAGCAATTCTACTAGTTTTTTATTAACTTAAAGTGATAGGTTAACTATGAAATTTTTTATTGATACCGCAAACTTGGACGAAATTCGTGAAGCAAATGAATTGGGACTTATTGATGGAGTAACTACCAATCCATCTTTGATTGCAAAGGAAGGAAACGTTGATTTCAAGCAGCATATTGCCAAAATTTGCGAAATAGTTGCCGGCGACGTATCTGCGGAAGTGACCGCTCTGGACTTCGAGGGTATGTATCAGCAAGGCCGCGAGCTTGCTGCAATTGCAAAAAACGTCGTTGTAAAGTGTCCGCTGACGCTGGACGGGCTGAAAGCCACAAAAAAACTCACTTCTGAAGGCATCAAAGTCAACGTGACTTTATGCTTTAGTCCGGCACAAGCCATCCTCGCCGCCAAGGCCGGAGCTGCTTATATCTCACCATTTATCGGCAGGTTAGATGATATCTCGACAAACGGAATGCAACTTATTGCCGATATTGTTCAGATTTATGATAACTATGCATTTGAAACAGAGGTTTTAGCCGCCTCTATAAGGCATCCTATGCACATTGTCGAGAGTGCCCTGGCCGGAGCTGACGTAGCGACGATCCCTTTCAAGGTAATCAAACAATTGGTCCAGCATCCTTTGACAGACAAAGGGCTCGAGGCTTTTCTGTCTGATTGGAAAAAGAGCGGCAGACAATAGCCTTTAATCAAAAGCCACCGGACAAATCACTTGCTGCCCTAAGCTCTGCCAGGAGCTGGGGCGTTTTTATTGACTTATCCGAATAAAAAGCTATTCTTTCCTCAAAAAAATCATCCCCGGACTGGCCGTTAGCCATAAAGAAAATCTTATTCAGTAGCTCTTCAGTCCTTTTCGACTCAAAGCCGTCTTTTAAGGCAATGTATTCATCTATTTCAACGATCAAGCCAGAAATTCTGCGTAACCAGGAAAGCTCAACGTCGTTCAAAAGTGCGTTCAAAAACTGCCCGCTTGAGGTAGGGCCGAACAAATTCTCATAATCAGCCCTTGTCTGATCTACCAGCTCTTTGTGAAGTTTAAACAGTATATCCCTGCTTTGCTTTAAGCGTTCTAAATTCTGCATAAGTTTATGGTAAGCCCACTATTATATTAACCTTAGCCTGCT
>DATLZX010000122.1:0-3477 GCA_035573795.1 Pyrinomonadaceae bacterium
CCGCTCGCGCGGGCCCTGAAGTAACAGAGCATCGCCAAACTGTAGCTGGATATCGGCCAGGTCGGTGAAATACTCCGTCTCGCCCCGCCAAACGGCCAATACAACCATCCCGAAACGTTCCCTGAACTGAACGTCGCGCAGAGTCTTGCCGATAAGCCGCGATCTCGGCGGCAGCATTGCCTCTACAACCTCGATCGCCTGCGACTCGAGATCGCTCTCCTTCCAGTCAGATTCGGGAAGAAATTCCATATAAGGCTCGACATCGCGTTTGCGAAAATCAGCCTCGTCGCCCTCGAGCACAAGCACGTCTCCGCGTTCGAGCCAGGTAACAGAAGTCGGGGCAAGTATCCGCTCGCGCCCTCTCTCGATTGCAACCACGCTTACGTCGAAGTCTTCCCTGAGTTTGCATTCAGCCAGCGTTTTACCAATGAGTGAAGAGTTTTGCGGAACTTTGGCTCGGAAAAGCTTCGCCCCAAGGCCATAGGATTGCACAAGGTCGGCTTCAGAAGAAATATCAGGGGCCTGCGTCCTCTCCAGCGGCGACTCACCGGGCAGCAGAAACCTTCCGACAAATACCATGTAAGCGATTCCTGCAGCAACTATGGGTATTCCAACAGGAAGAAAATCTGTGATCCTGTAACCGGGAATGTCATTGTCCTTGAGCAGCGAATTCAAAAGAATGTTCGAAGTGGTAAAAAGCGTGGCCATACCACCGAGAACTGTCGCAAAAGACAGCGGCATCAAAAGCTTTGAAGAACTGATACCGGACCGCTTCCCCAGCCCCGATACGGCAGGCAATAAAACTGCCGCGGCAGCTATGTTGTTCATGAACAAGGAAAGCACGGCGCCGGCTATCATAATTACTGCCAAAAGCCTTGCCTCGCTCGCTCCTCCGGCCTTGAGCAGATAACGGCCGAACTGGTCAGTTACACCAGTCCTCTGAAGAGCCTCACTCAATACAAAAATAGCGATTATCGTGATTACGGCAGAACGGCTAAAACCGGAGAAAGCCTCAAGCGGAGTTAAAACACCGCTGACACCTAGTGCAACCATCACCAGCAGCGCCGTTATGTCAGCAGGAATCTTTTCAGTTAGAAACAGTACGAACGCCACCACCAGAATCGCTAAGGTGATGGTCAAAGAATTATCAACACCGGCAATATACTGAAAAGCGAACAAACTGAAAGTTTACTGCGAAAAGCCGGATTTGACAAAGCCCTTTGATTTTCGGCATTTCGAGATTTTTTTTGTCAAAAACGGTAATTTGATTGGATCCAATACGATTTTCTCTCGAAAAATTAATGCAATATTTTACTGAAAGGCCGGCCAGCTTTGATTCATTTAGTTACCGACTTACCTTTTTTGTTACCGTCTTACCTAGTAAGCCAAAAACCCGGAGCCGTTATGGTTTGTTGAAATTTAGCTGTCTAAATCGTAGTCTAATGTTTTTGCATTTATGAGCAGCAATCAGTCGGAAAAAATCATTTTTTCAATGGTCAAAGTCAGTAAATTCTATGACAAAAGGCCGGTCTTGAAAGATATCTACCTATCGTTTTTCTACGGAGCCAAAATCGGCGTTTTGGGTTTGAACGGGGCAGGCAAATCATCGCTGCTTAGAATAATTGCAGGGCGGGACAATGACTTCATTGGCGAGGTGGTTTTCTCGCCGGGATATTCTGTTGGACTGCTGGAACAGGAACCGCAGTTGGATGAAAAGAAAACCGTCAGGCAAATCGTGGAAGAGGCAGTTGCGGATAAGGTAAAGCTGCTCAAGGAGTTCGAGGAAATCACAGCAAGATTTTCCGAGCCGCTCTCTGACGATGAAATGCAGAAACTGATTGAAAGGCAGGGACAGGTGCAGGAGGAGCTAGACGCCGCTGATGCATGGGATCTCGACTCGAGGCTGGAAATGGCGATGGACGCCCTTCGGTGCCCGCCGCCTGATACTCCGATCGGGCAGCTGTCAGGAGGCGAACGGCGGCGAGTAGCTCTCTGCCGGCTGCTTCTGCAAAAGCCGGACGTACTGCTACTTGATGAACCGACAAACCATCTGGATGCAGAAACAGTTGCCTGGCTCGAGCAGCATTTGCAGCGATATCAGGGAACGGTAATCGCCGTAACTCATGACAGGTACTTCCTCGATAATGTCGCGGGCTGGATTCTTGAACTCGATCGCGGCGAGGGCATTCCCTGGAAGGGCAATTATTCATCCTGGCTAGAGCAAAAGCAGCAACGGCTTGCGAACGAGCAAAAAGCGGAGGATAAACGGCGAAAAACGCTCGAGCGCGAGCTTGAATGGATAAGAATGACACCCAAGGGACGCCACACCAAGTCAAAAGCCCGCATAAATGATTACGAAAAGCTGCTCTCGGCCGAAAATGAAAAAAGAAACGAAGAGCTGGAGATTTTCATCCCGCCGGGCCCGAGGCTGGGCGATACCGTTATAGAAGCGCGCGGCGTCTCTAAAGCATTCGGAGATAAGATTTTATTCGAAAACCTCAACTTTTCTTTGCCGCCGGGCGGAATCGTCGGAGTGATCGGGCCAAATGGCGCCGGCAAAACTACACTATTCAGGTTGATTACAGGAGAAGAAAAACCTGATTCAGGCGAGTTTATAATCGGCCCGACAGTAAACCTAGCTTACGTTGACCAATCGCGCCAGGCGCTTGACCCAAAAAAGACCATCTGGGAAGTAATTTCGGGAGGAGAGGAAGTCTTGACCCTGGGAAAACGCGAGGTCAACTCAAGGGCCTATGTTGCCAGGTTCAATTTCTCAGGCAGTGATCAGCAAAAGCTCGTCAGCCAGCTCTCCGGCGGCGAGCGAAACCGCGTTCACCTTGCCAGGATACTTAAATCAGGTGCAAACGTAATCCTGCTCGATGAGCCGACCAATGACCTAGACGTAAATACGATGAGAGCGCTCGAAGAAGCATTGGAACAATTCGGCGGCTGCGCCGTCGTAATCAGTCACGATCGGTGGTTTCTGGACAGGATAGCAACGCATATCCTGGCTTTCGAGGGAAATTCTCAGGTAGTTTATTTTGACGGAAATTACAGTGAATACGAGGCCGATAGAAGAAAGCGGCTTGGGCATGAGGCAGACCAGCCGCACCGTATAAAATACAGGAGCCTGACCAGAGCCTGATCGCGGCACATAAAGGCTCGACTAAAATTGACTTTTTGTAACCGGAACCGGCTTATAACCGGAATTAGCCGGCAGGCGCCAAATAAGGCACAGCCTGCAAATTGCTATGTTTAGTGAGAATTAAGGAAGCAAGAATTGGTGAGGCTTCTGTTGGAATGAAATTACCGAGCACAAATTATTCCAAGCATGCCAACGCTTTATTGCCCGCAAGCGGATTGCATACTATGCTTTTTTACTTTTAACCAAACTTGATAGAATTTTAGGATGCTTCAGAGGGAAATAGTATATCTTCTATTTTTCTGTACATTGTGCTTTTTGCCTTTTGCCTGCGC
>DATLZX010000123.1:0-4414 GCA_035573795.1 Pyrinomonadaceae bacterium
GTCGGCGGAATCAAGGAAGCTATCGCGGTAATCGAGGGCGATCGAGTTTATTCAAAGCTCAGGTATGAGTCTGGAGTACATCGTGTACAGAGAGTACCGCAAACCGAGACCAGCGGACGCATTCACACTTCAGCAGTCACGGTTGCCGTCTTGCCAGAGGCTGAAGAGGTCGAGGTTGAGATCAATCCGAATGATTTGCGGATTGATACATTCTGTTCCTCAGGTCCTGGCGGCCAATCCGTCAATACGACTTACTCCGCCGTACGGATCACACATTTACCGACCGGATTGGTTGTTTCAATGCAGGACGAAAAATCACAGATAAAAAATCGTGAAAAAGCGATGAGAGTGTTGCGAGCTCGGCTCCAGGAACTGGAAGAAAGAAAACAGCATGAAGCGCTTTCTGCCGAACGGCGTTCAATGGTTGGCACCGGTGACCGCTCTGAGAAAATCCGCACTTATAATTTCAAGGAAAACAGAGTAACCGACCATCGGATCGGGTTGACTCTTCATCAACTGGATCAGGTACTGGACGGTAATCTCGAACAGTTGATAGATGCTCTTAGAACTCACTATCAAACTGAAAAACTCAAGGCAGAGGCTGTAACAGCCTAACAAAAATTCACGATAGCTACACTTAATTCGATCTATGCAGGCTTTCCCAAAGAACAAAACTTTCATGACAAAGTTGTTCTTGATTCGCCATGGGCAGAGCAATGGAAATGCCGAAGGACGATTCGGCGGGCATTCTGATACGCCTCTTTCCGATTTGGGTATCAAGCAGGCCAAAAAAACTGCAATAGCTCTGGCTCGCGAAGGGATAACTGCGATTTACTCAAGCGATCTTGATCGGGCAGTGCAAACCGCACAGCCTCTTTCGCAACTAACCGGGCTGCCGATTATAAAAAGCGCTGCATTTCGTGAAAGAGATGTCGGAATTCTCGAAGGGTTGACTTTTGATGAATCAAAGCGAAAGTTTCCAAGAGATTTTTTTGCGCTTGTTCAGCGAAATTACCACCATATAATCACAGGCGGAGAAAGCTATCGTCACCTTGTCAGGCGAAGTACAACTGAGCTTTGGCAAATAATTCGCCAAAATCAGGGCGGCTCTATAGCAATTTTTTCTCACACCGGCGCCATTTGTTTTATGACACTTCATCTAATCGGAGCGATCAGGCGCGATACCAAACAAACACCCTGGATCGTAACAAGTAATTGCGGTATAAACCGCTTCGAGATACGCAGCCGACGAAATATCCGCATACTTGCAATCAACGACACCAGGCATCTGTCAGAACCAACAGGCAATGATGCTTTTGCCGCAACTGAAATTTGATAGTTCTTTTTCTCTTACAAAAATTATCTTATTTTTCTGAGATTATCCATAAATCTACACAAATACTTTCATTAAAAAATAAATAAAAAAACCGGACTGAAAATCTTTCAGTCCGGCTTTGAAATGTTTTTAAAGTAATTGCAGAGTAAGCCTTTAGAATGAGTATCTCAATCCGAATTGCATCCTTCTTGGCGTACCCTGTATATCAGTGAAGATCTTACCGAAAGACGGGGAAGCCGTCCGTGTTTCAGGATCTTGAGGCAATCCCCAAGTAGTTCTGGTAAGGTTGCTTACTGCAAAGTACTGAACGTTTGTTACGTTAAAGACTTCCCAGCGGAAAGTGAGCTTATGATTCTCATTCCAAGGCATTCTGAAGTCTTTAGCAAGCCCAAGGTCAAGCGTCTGATAACCAGGCGTGCGCAGTGTATTGCGTTCTCCGGTCTCACCTGGCCGTGCATTCCTGAATGAATTGAATGCGGCTTGTGGATCGGCGAAAATATTTTGTGTATTTCTGAAAACGCCATATACGAACGGCCTGATTCTTGTGCCATTGGATTGAACGTTCCAGTTGGTTGCCCACTGTGCCTGATCGAATGGCGGCGAGAAAGGATACCCGGTATTCCAGCGGTATATTCCCCGCAGTGACCATCCGCCCAAGAAAGCGTCAGCTATCTTGTTCATATCTGAAAACCAGGCTCTTCCGCGTCCGATTGGAAGCTCGAACAGGAAGTTTGCATTTATCAAATGCTTGACGTCAAAGTCTGACAATGCATGATTATCCTGCGGCCTCAGCGGATTAAGAAGGAACTGGGCGCCATAAGAGCCATCAACCTGCAACCCAGATACATCATCGGTTGACTTCGAAAAAGTATAGTTGATGTCATAGCTGATCGTCTTTCCTAAACGCTGACGCAGGCTGAATGTCCCACCGTGGTAGTCTGATTTCGCAAACGTGCCATATGCTGAGAAAGCAGCATATTGCGGGTGGAAGAACATGTTCGGGTAGATTCCAAGATCGTCAATCAGTGACTGAACGAACGTCCAATCCAGGATGTCATAGAAACCAAACCCTGCGAAATCCTGTCGGGCAACAATAGCATAAACAGCCTGTGTAGAAGACCATTGTGGTATTCCCCAGAAATTTGCCCCTAGATTTGGGAAGAGATTCTCAAAATAGGGTATTGGCTGGAGTGTATTAAGGTCTTGGTTGCGCGCCCTGGCATCATGCAGCATGCCGGCGGCAGTGTACCAATCCATCTTTGAAGCTGGATCTACAAGGTTATTCAAAGCCATTACGTCCCGCGTACCAAACAGGTTACGAGCAGCCCTGCCAACATAAGAGGCCTCGAAATACATGCCGGCCGGCAGCTTGCGTCCCCAAGTTACATTCCATGTGTAATGCGTCGGGGAAACGATAGTTGCATCGAGCGAGGTTTCGATTCTCTGTGCCTCATCTGCAGGTGTTGAGAACCTCAGTGTTGGCGCCGGGATACCAGGCAAGCTCCTGATGTCCTGATTAAAGCCGGTGAACCTCGGAGCCAGTCTCGTAGTTACGTTGTAGGTATTAGCGGCAATGGTTGATTCAGAAGTAAACCCGATCGTTGAAAGCCCATCGAAGTTTACTGCCAATTGTCCGCCAAAGTAGTCATTGAAGATACCGAATCCGCCACGAATTACGGAATCGTTCTCTTTGCCGAAAAGGAATCTCCAGAATTTGCCTTCAAGGTTCGGCGACCAGGCAACTGCAACCCTAGGCTGCAAGTTGTTCCAATCCATGCTATAAAACCCTGGAGCATTATTGGCCGGCCCGGCAAGCTGGAAGTTGATAAGGTCATTGAGTGGAACTCCTTTTTCGGCAGACGCTTTCCTTCTCTCAAAGAAATCTCCGAGCCTTTCCGTCGGTACTACCTGAAAGCCGTTCTTTTCATAAACAGGACGGCTCAGAGCATACCTCAGGCCAAGTGTAAGCGTCAGGTTCCTCTTAATTTTCCAGATGTCCTGGACGTACATATCGTACTCTTCGGTTGCAAAGTCCCTGTTCGATGGCGTACCCGAAGGCAGAACTGTGCCGTCCTTATCAAAGGTAAACCTTCCGCTATACTGTGAAAAGCGTCCGATCAGCGCGGTGGCAGCCGCCTGAACTGAAGCGACATCGCCGCCATTGATTGTGTAACCTGCATTTCTGATTTGCTGGTCAACTACTGCACCGGAAAGATCATAGAATGAAGGATTTGTTACCGCATTATCGAATGCATTAGCGAAGCTTTGCCTTTTGTTTCTGATGATCCGAATATTGCCGCCAAATTGCCAGGTGTGATTTCCCCTGATCCAGGTAAAGTCATCAGTAAAGTTATGTACTGGCGTCACCCGGTTCAGAGTTCGGCTAAACTCAAGTGGCGAAAAGACGAACCTGAAAAAAATCTCATTAGCACCAGAATCGCCTTGAGTGCTGAATGACTGACGGGTTAAGCCATATCTGAAGTTATTGACCATATTATTGTTAATAGTCCAGCTATGGCCAACCATAATACCTGTCGGATGGCTCCAGAAATTTCCAGAAGGTGTGTCCGGCAGCCATGGTGCCAGCGTGCTGTTATCCCACTGGTAATTTCCTCTGGTAAACAGCTGCATTTTGTCCGTTATGTTCCAATCCAGTCTCAAAATATGCGTATTTTCCTTATCAACAGTTCCCGCATTGAAAAGGTATCCGCCGGTATTGAGCCCGTCTCCAACAATCGTATTGTTCGAAGGATATTTAGAGACTACGCTCGAAAAAAGCGAAACTACAGCAGGATTGATCCCTGCTGCTGAATAGATACTGTTCAATTCGGAAAGCGTGAGAGTGCAAAGCCCTGAAGTATTACAGCTTGGGCCGGTTCCCCGAAACTTCAGGCTGCCCTGTCCCATATGTGCCAGCGGTACTACCTGATTAACTGTAACGGCCTGTTTTTGATACTGGCCTTCATAGGAATAAAAGAAAAACAGTTTGTCCTTCTTGATAGGGCCGCCTATCGCACCGCCATAAACGTCACGATTCAAGCTGGGCCTTTCAACCCCTGCAAGGTTATTGAAGAAAGT
>DATLZX010000124.1:0-4669 GCA_035573795.1 Pyrinomonadaceae bacterium
AAGGCTCAAAAAGCCTGATTGGCTTAAAATCAAGCTTGGCGATCCGACCAATCAAAACCAGGTTTTGAAGCTGATTGAGGGCTTAAAGCTGCATACTGTATGCCAGGAGGCACGTTGTCCGAATATTTTCGAGTGTTGGACTGATAAAACGGCGACGTTCATGCTTGGCGGTGATACCTGCACGCGTCACTGTGGTTTTTGTGCGGTTAACAAGGGCAAGCCGCAGCCTCTCGACCCCGAAGAGCCCTACAATGTAGCCCTTGCCGTAAGGCATCTTGGCTTGAAACACACCGTTATTACTTCCGTAAATCGTGACGACCTTCCTGATGGCGGTGCGGCTCATTGGGCGGCAACGATTCGTTCAGTCAGGGAAATTAATCCCGGCTGCAGGGTTGAGGTTTTGATTCCTGACTTCAATGGTGATGAAAATGCCCTGATGACTGTTCTGGAAGCCCGTCCGGACGTTCTTAACCATAACACTGAAACTATCGCTCGTTTGTATCGAAGGGTTCGGCCTGACGCAAAATATGACCAGTCAATGGAATTGCTCGAGCGGGCGGCCAGGTTTCGCGACACCGTTTTTCCGCAGATGCTTACCAAGAGTGGAATCATGGTAGGGCTTGGCGAAAGCTTCGATGAAGTGGTCAGTCTGATGAAAGATTTGCGTAAAGTGAGCTGCGATATTATGACTATAGGGCAGTACCTTCAGCCTTATGAAAAGCGTTTACCTGTCGAGCGATATGTTACGCCTGAGGAATTTACCGAATGGCGAAAGATAGGCCTCGAGCTCGGCTTCAAACACGTGGAGTCTTCCCCTCTTACGCGTAGCTCTTACCACGCTCGCTCTCAGGCTGAAAACAGCACTTTAACTGCTTGAAGATTTAAGGTTATAATCCTCTAACTATGCCAGAATTCAATAAAGAAAAGACTATTGAAACCTTAAACAAGATTTTAGAACTCGAGCTTGCCGGCGTAGTCCGCTACATCCATTATTCGTTGATGGTTTACGGCTATAACAGAATACCGATAGTTTCCTGGCTTAAAAGCAATGCCACCGAATCAATGGACCATGCCCATAAGGCCGGCGAATTCGTAACAATGCTTGGCGGCCACCCGAGCCTGAAAATCGGGCCGCTGCTTGAAACCTATAAGCATGACATCGGCGATATCCTTCGCGAAAGCCTCGATCATGAAAAAGCTTCCCTTGCGGCTTACTACGAGTTACTGGAGCTGGTCGAGGGAAAATCCGTCGCATTGGAAGAATATGCCCGCGAAATGATACTTGCCGAGGAGCTTCATCTCGATGAAGTCAATAAAATGCTTAGAAAGCCGGGCGAGATTGATGCTTTCAGCGGTTGATTGTTTCCCTATAATTTGCAACTGAAGTAAACTGCGGGGTCCTTTGGCTCCGCATTTTATTGTATGAGTAATAAACAGGCTGAATACGGTTTGATTGCCGGAAATGGGAGATTCCCTTTTCTTGTGCTCGAAGGAGCAAAGCGGCTCGATGCCAAAATCGTTGTAGCCGCGATCCGCGAGGAAACAGACCCGCAAATCGAGCAATTTGCAGATGATGTATGCTGGGTCAGCATCGGCCAGTTAGGCAAACTGATCCGCTATTTCAAAAAAGCAGGCGTAAAAAAAGCCATCATGGCCGGACAGGTTAAGCATGTCCAGATTTTTTCAGGGTCTTTGCCTGATCTTAGAATGCTTAAAATGCTCCTTAAGCTCGATCAAAAAAACACTGATTCGCTTATAGGAGCGGTTGCCTCAGAGCTCGAAACCGAAGGCATCGAACTGATTGACTCGACTTTTTTCATTAAAGACCATCTTGTCCCCGAAGGAGTCTTGACTCGTAGAAAGCCAAACAAATCCGAGCTTCAAAACATCCTTTACGGACAAAAAATAGCCGCTGAAATAGCCAGGCTTGACCTTGGGCAGACGATCGTTGTTCGAGACTGCGCCTGCGTGGCCATTGAGGCTATGGAGGGCACAGATGCCACAATAAAGCGTGCCGGGAGCCTTGCCCGAGGGAAATTGACTGTTGTAAAAGTTGCAAAACCGAATCAGGATATGCGGTTTGACGTACCGGTAATCGGCCCTGCAACTATCAAATCCATGATTGAAGCCGGGGCTACCTGCCTTTCTGTCACCTCGCAGAAAACGCTTATTTTCGAAAAAGAACAAACCATATCCGCGGCAAACGATAACAAGATAGCAATCGTCGGCTACGCTTCTTGAAGGCTGATTGAAAAATACCTTCTGTATCGGGTTTTTATGTATATGAATTTTTAAGGGCAATATTCCCTACATTTACTACCTTTTACGAAACAAAATCAGGGCCGCCTGCGTAAACATTTTAAATCTTGTTTATCCAACTGAAATAAATCTCTTTTGAAAAATTTGTAAGAAAATGAAAAAAATAACCTCTCTGATTCTTTCCATAGCAATTTTTCTTTCGATTACTGCCTCGGCTCAAACCGTCAAGCTGACCCCGGCAGAGAAGAAACTGGCCGAGGCAATCACTGCTGCGCAGATCAAAAACTACCTTTACTTTGTAGCTTCTGATGCGATGGGCGGCCGCGATACACCTTCGCAAGGGCTGGACGTAACGGCAGAGTTCCTGAAAATGAACCTCGAAAAGTGGGGTTTCAAGCCTGCCGGTGATAATGGCACCTTTTTCCAAAAGATCACCCTCCGTCGGGAAAGCGTTGATCCGGGCAAAACCTGGTTAAAAATGGACGGAAAATCATTTGCCCTTGGCGATGATTTCCTGAGGCTTCGCGGCAACGGAACTGCCGCCGGAGAAGTGGTTTTTGTCGGCGATGGATGGCTTGTCAAATCCAAAGGGCTCAATCCCTATCAGGGAATAGACGTAAAAGGCAAATTTCTTCTGATTTCGGCCAAAGGACTTTCCCAGGCTACAATCGCCCCAAGGCCGGCTGGCGTTACGCCGGCTGACCTCTCCGGTACCAAAGGGGTTGACTGGGCAGATCCTGTGGAATATGCAAGGCAAAATCAGGCTGCCGGCATACTGGTAATACCGCCGGAGCAATTCTTCGCAAATTGGGCACAGATAAAGAACTTCCTTGGCCGGAGCGCAATGTATCCTGAAAAACTCAGAAGCAATCCCGGCCCTGGCTCGGAACTTCCGATAATCATGCTTGGCCAATCAGCGGCTTCTGCCCTTTTGACCGACAATTCTTTGAAAGCGCCTGCCGCGCTTGGCAAGCAGCTTGAAATTTCCCTCTCCACAAAAGCTGATACCGCTACCACTCAAAATGTAGTGGCTCTGTGGGAAGGAAGCGATCCTGTTTTGAAACAAGAAATGGTCGCCATTGGCGCACATTATGACCATGTAGGCACAAATCCGAACGCTCCCGGCGAAGACAAGATCTGGAATGGCGCTGATGACGACGGCTCCGGCACAGTCGCAGTGCTTTCAATCGCCGAAGCGTTGGCAAAAGCGAAAATTCGGCCAAAACGGAGCGTTCTTTTCGTCTGGCACTGTGGCGAGGAAAAAGGACTTTGGGGAAGCGAGTACTTCAATAAATATCCTACAGTAGATATCAAAAACGTTATCGCCCAATTGAATATTGATATGATTGGCCGCAGTCTCGATCCCGCAAAGCTGATTAAATGCGATATGCCAAACAGGCCATGCAATGAGGAACTCTCCGGGCCTAATGAGATTTATGTTATCGGCAAGGATATGATGAGCAGCGAACTTGGCCGAATAGTTGACCAAACAAATCAGGCATATCTAAACCTGAAATACAACACCCGTTACGACGATCCGAATGACAAAAACCGCTTCTTTTTCCGTTCTGACCATTTCAACTATGCCCAAAATGGTATTCCGATTGCGTTCTGGTTCGATGGAGTACATGAAGACTATCACCAGCCATCAGATTCGCCCGATAAAATTGATTATGCCAAAATGGAAAAAGTTACCAGGACTATTTTCTTGACGCTTTGGGAACTCACCAACGTAGCTTCAAGGCCAAAAGTTGACAAGCAGTTGCCGCCGGAATTGACCCAGCGTTGAGCCGGCCTAAGCCAACCGGGCTAGATTTTTTTTGCTTGAATAAAAAATGAAGGTTCTTTGGAATATTTCCAAAGAACCTTTTTTATTTTTTTATTTATTGTTTTTATTTCGTCTTGTAAACAGGTTCAACGAAGAGAAAATTTACTTGGAGATATAAAGCTGAAAATCCGCAAAATGGAGATAATGGCAGAAAATCCAATAAATGCGCGATTCATAAATCATTCAAACTCCTTGAGCCGCTGCAATAATCTGTAAACTTCTGAACGTTTTTTATCGAATTGCCTGCAAAGATGCTTGATTATCTCCCGCTTATCTAAGCCGGTATTAATCAGACCGCGCGCATCCTCCAATATCTTGCCTTCAGTGTCATTTTCTTCTGAATATTGGCTGTCCGCAACCTTTTCGCCACTGATAACCAGACAGATCTCACCTTTCACTTCATTAGCCGAAAATCTCTCACAAAGCGTGCTCAAGCGGCCTAAGACGACTTCTTCATGAATTTTGGTTATCTCTCGCACGACAGAGGCCTCCCTGTCGCCCAACACAGAAAGGCAATCTTTTAGGCTCGCCGCCAGCCTTTTTGGCGATTCGTAAAACACCAGAGTTGCTTTTATCTCCGAA
>DATLZX010000125.1:0-3306 GCA_035573795.1 Pyrinomonadaceae bacterium
CAAATAAGATAAAGCAAAAAGCCGGTAAGCATATCGCCCGCTTGCGTAAGAAAAAAAACTCTGATGATGTGAGGCCGAATAATAAAAACCTGATCGGCGATTACTATTACGACGATGCCTTTGGATATCAGAAATACAGGGAAGATACAGAGGATCGTGAAGAGTCAGTCTGATTTGAGCTCGTAAGAATAATTATTTATTAGATCAGAAGCCTTTGCCGCTGCAGGCAATCAGCCGCTAGATTGTTCTAAGCCAACTTTGATTTTAACCCAGGCCCCGCGTCTAAAACGTAAAAAACTCAGAGTACATCTGGTGAAGTGGCCTGCCAGGATCGCAAGCCAGATGTGAATCGGCCTCAGCATTGCTAATTCCCGCATTACAAAGCAGATAGTAAGCGGTACCAAAACCTGAGAGACTATAGAGATATACAGTGGCCCTTTGGTATCTCCTGTTCCTTGCAGCCCGCCGGTAAACGTCAAAGCAGCAGATACAAAAATCCCCGAAAGACTCAAGATTCTCAGAAGCTGTGAGCCGATCGAAACAACTTCCGGCTGATTCATTCCGAAAATACGCAGCAATAATTCGGGTATCAAAAGAAAAAATAACCCGATAATTGCAGCGCCGGATACACCGAATTTGGCAGCAGTATAAACAGCAGCGGCCGCTCTTTCGGGATTGCCTGCTCCAAGATTTTGTCCGGCAGCGGCGGCAGCTGCCCCCATCAAGCCAACCGAAGTCCAGGTGATAAGAGAGAACAATTGAGTATAAGAAACAGAATATGCTGCTTGCGCCTCAGCACTTTCTGCCAACGAACCGATGAATGAGAGCAGAAGTACGCCGCCTATATTCATCGCAATGCCTTGAAAACCTGCCGGCAGTCCAAACTTGAAAAGTCTTTTGATGATTGACCAATCCGGTTTGTAACCGCCTTTAGGAAAAGTTACGACCCAGCCTCCATGAATCAATCTCCAGATTGCATAGGCAGCGATCAGCCCGCTTGCCAGGCTTGTTCCAATCGCCGCGCCAATTGTACCAAATGATGGTATCGGCCCGAGGCCGCGAATAAATATTACGTTGAAGATTAAGTTCAGTATCGTCATCGCAACGCCCAGCTTCATCGGCGTCCGGGAGTCGCCGGCCGACCGCAGGGCGCCGCTCAGCATAAAATAAATCATTATTCCGATACTGAAAATAAAGGTGATCCTGAGGAAGGGAAGTGCTTCGGCTTTTACTGCAGGCTCGGCATTTACGATATCCAGCAAAAAAGGAGTGGCGAAATATCCAACCGGAGCAATAATCGCAACAGAAATGAAAAGCGCAGTCAAAAATGCCTGGTAGACTGTCCGATTTACTTTTTCTTCGTCGCCGCTGCCCGCAAACCGGGCTACCAGCACACTCATACCGATAAAAATCGAGGAGATGAAAACCACAACTACCAGATAAATCTGCCAACTTACACCAAGCGCGGCGTTGCCGAGATATCCAACATAATTTCCGACTAAAATATGATCAACCATTCCCTGCAGGCCGGCGATCATGTTCGTCATCACAGTCGGCCAGGCCAGCCTCCAGACGGCTCGACCAAGCGGCCCCTCGATTATCGAGCGGTCGTATTTACTAGCCGGCTGACTTGAATCTTTTATTCCGTTATCGGTGTCCGATGAGCTCATCTGCCTAGGTAAAAACTGCCGAAAATGAATAACTTAATGAAAATTAATAGCTTAATCAAAAAAGCTAACCCGCCTATGCCGGATAATGCACTCAAATAAAAAATGACGGCAAATAAACCGCCATAAATACCTTACTCTTTCCGGTTAATTATTACAAAGATTAGCCGCTTGGCAGGGCCGAACCTCGAGGCTTCACTCATCGGCCGCCTTAGGGCTTCAATATTGGTGCGAACCTTTCCCGATAGCTATAGCCTAAAAATATGAAAGCAAGTACCAGATAAATTGCTATCGGCAGCCCGCTTCTATCCAGAAACGTGTGAACAAAGAAAATATGAACAACAACTGGCGAAAGTATTACAAGCGCGAGCGGCACGAAAAATCCGCTTACAAGGGCAATGCCGCAAACCAATTCAACCGTTTTAAGAAGCGGCAAGAAATAACCTGCAGCAACCAACCCCTCATTAAACTGCTTTATCGGGCCGGACAACTCAGGCGGCTCTATTAATTTTAGAAAGTAAACGGCCGAGGAGAAAATAAAAAGCAGTCCTGTCAGCGTCCTGACTATTTTCATAGCAATATTCATTGAATAACCTCAAAAATTTTGATTTAAAGTATCTTCAGAAGCCTTTACTTCTAGCTGCAACCAAAAGCTAGTGCAGTTTATAAAGAGGTTGCCTTGCAAATCTAATGCTGCTTGTAGCAATCAAATTCAGCCGATAATATCAATTCTCAGGATGGTAATCTACCATCCATTGGATTCCGAATTTGTCAGTTAAAAGCCCCCAATATGAACCCCAAAACATATCCGCCATTGGCATGATAATGTTTCCCCCCTCGGATAAAGCATTAAAGACTCGATCTGCCTCGTCTTTAGAATGCGTATTGTAGCTTATGCTGAAATTGTTGCCCTGATTGAGCTGTCCGCCCATTTCTCCAACCCAATCGGCACCCATCAAGACATTTCCATCGCCGATTGGCAGGGCAATGTGCATTATTGCCTTTTTCTCCGCTTCACTGAGCGCAGAGGTGTCTCCGCAGTCATCAGGGGCATGTTCCCAGCGCATGACGGCAGCAAAATCTCCACCGAAGATTGACCTGTAGAAATTAAAAGCTTCCTCGGCCGTGCCGGGAAAGTTTAGATAAATATTAAGTTTTGACATTAAATTTACTCCTGAGATTGATTCTTAAAACATCAGTCTTGGCAAAAAAATCTTTCTGATCTGACAGACTTGCTTGAAGCAACTAACTCCTTGCAGCTGCCATAATATCTGCAAGCTGGATTTTCTTCATTGCAAACATTGCCTGCGCCACTCTGCCGGCTTTCTCCCGGTCGGTGTCAGACAACATTTTGACCAGAATTGACGGTATTACCTGCCATGAAACACCGAAACGATCCTTTAGCCAGCCGCAGGGCTGCTGTTCGCCGCCAGCGGAAAGTGTGTCGTAGAAATAATCAATTTCTTCCTGAGTTTCGGCATTTATCGAAAACGAAATTCCCTCAGAAAACTTGAAATGCTCTCCTCCATTAAAACAATGGAATTGCTCTCCATTGAGAGTGAAAGTGCCTCCTGCTGGTTTTCCGTCCGGCCCAGGCATTGTACCAACAATCTCAGAGTTTGGAAACACTTTCACATAA
>DATLZX010000126.1:0-15892 GCA_035573795.1 Pyrinomonadaceae bacterium
TTTATTGTTTCAATCCCATCATCCAGGGCGAGCTCATGCATCATCTTAGAGGCTTCTTCGGCATTTTTGGCGATTTTCCCCCGATACAGATCCGGCACGACTGCAGTAAAACCCTCTTTAGCATATCTATTGGCAATATCCAGAATATGGGAATTGACTCCCCACCATTCCTGAATAATCATTACTGCCTTGTCGGATGCAGTTTCTGGCTTTACGATGTGTACTTTTGCCTCGCCATTCGAAGTAGATACAGTAATCATTTCTTCCGTCATTCTTACGGCTCCTTTTCGTCCTGAAATTATTTTTTTTCTATATCAAAAAAAAATTATAACCGATACTTTCCAATCCTGCAGAAGATTGAAACTGACCGTTTGATGAAAGTATCGGTTATAAAGCCGTTAGGCAGCTGATTTGAAATGAGCCAAAAACAAATCGGAAAAATCCGATCAAGCAAGGAATCAGAAAAATCTGATTGTGTAAGAAAATCTTACTCCTCTACCGATTTCTGGAGCGATCTGTTTTAAGAACGATATATGGTTGTAATAGAGCTTATTGCCCAGGTTGAATGCATCCACACTGAAAATGTTCGCATAATGCTTTCTGGTTACCACGTAATTCGCCGTAAGATTGAAAACACCATAACCAGCAGTGGGCGTTTCATTTGTAAAGACCTTGGTCTGGCTGTTTACTGCAATGAACTCCGGCCTGAAACTGAAATTTTTGTAATGCGCGTCTAGGGCAAATTTTCCTCTCAGCGGGGCAATTCTCGGCAATGGAGTCCCATTTTCAAGCCTTGCGTTTACATAATCCAGGCCTGTTTCCAATGTGAGCCAATCCGCAATGTCGAAATCAAGGTTGATCTCGGTGCCGGTAAAGCGGCTGTCTCCCTGCAAAAATTCTGCTATGGGCAGCCCGCTGTCATCGTCAATGTCTCCGGTCGGTGCCAGGAAAACGAAGTTTTTCAATCTGTAGTAGAAATAATTAGCCTCAGCACGGAGCCTTTTACCCTGCTGTCGCAATGAAAGGTCTATTCCATCTGAAGTCTCTGCTTTTAGATTTGGGTTTCCTATTTCAAAGGAAAGCGTTCCATCATGCGGACCGTTGTTGTAAAGCTCCTCGAGAGCCGGCGCCCTGTAAGCGTGAGAATAATTCGCAACAAAAGCTCCGTCTTTCCAGAGGCCGACCCTGATTCCCGCAGCTCCTGAAAATCCCGTAAAATCTCTCTCCCTGAGCTGCGATGATTGCGGCCGGTATCTGTTATTCTCAACCCTTGCACCGAATTGCATCGTAACTCTTTCAAAGTTCAATTCCTGCAAGGTAAAAACTGCAAAAGAGTTTTGTTTGACCGGACCGGTTACCAGCGTTTCATCACCATTTATGGAATAATTCCTCTGAAAGCCATCAAAACCGAACCGGCCTGTCAAAATGCCGTATTTCTTTTGATCCATCAGGCCGCGATAGGAATAAATCTTGTTACGAAATGTTGTGCCGACCTCATCACCGACAAGCTCCTGATGCCGATAATTGCTGAAATCGAACGTGAATTTGGCAGATTCGATGAAGCTGTCCAGATTGGAAAATCCTCCGTTGAACTTCAGATTGTGCCTTTGCGATCGCAGCGACCTGAGCTCTTCATCTGCCTCATCAGGATCAAAAGGTATCCCATAGCGATTCTGGTAATAGCTATAGGAAGAATTGATGAACCCCTTATTGCCGAAGTAGCCGCCGCCAAAGCTCGCCGCCGCACTTCGTGTATAGGTATTTTCAACTGTGCCAAAGTCGCCGCCGGCCTTATAATCGCCGGTCCTCTGCCCGCTGGCGTTTCCCCAGACCATCCATGGGCCTTTTCCATATTCTATGCCGCCGCCGCTTGAGAACTGGTTGCTATTGCTCGAGCCAAGAATCGTAAACCGCCCGCGGAGCCCCGGATGTGCTCCTTCATCATGGCCAGAAATTACGTTTACGACTCCGCCGATAGCGTTGCTTCCATAGAGCAAAGTGGCCGGCCCCTTCACCACTTCGATTCTCTCCGCAGAGAAAAGATCAACAGTTTCAGAGTGGTCTCCGCTTTGCGAGCCAAGCGAACCCGTCCTGGTGCCGTCCGTAGCAACTAAAACTCTGTCTCCATCAAATCCGCGAATTACGGGCCTGGCCGCTCCCGGACCATCAGATCTTTTGGCCACCCCCGGCTCTCCGTTGATTACCTCACCAAGCCCTACAGACATTTTTTGCGATATTTCGGTAGAATCAACGGCCGAAACAGAGGCAATTGCCTCGAACAGAGATTGCTCGACACCGCTGGCAGTTACCGTAACCTGTTCTTTGACTCCGGCCAGCGAGAGCGCGAAATCCGAAACAACGGTCTGGCCCGAACCTACTTCAACAACTCTGGTTATATCCGCAAAACCTTCCTGATGAACAATTAATGTGTAGCTGCCTGGCGGAAGATTTTCTATGGTAAATTTTCCCTCTTCATTGGTGGTTACCACTCTGTTCAGCTTGCTGACCCGAACCGAGGCTCCATGAATCAACGACCCATCGCCAATATAGGTTACAGTTCCGGTTATTCGGCCATTTGCTGAACTTTGTGCCAATATTGCCTTATTTGATACGACAACCAGAAGTAAAAAAAGGCTTGATAAAACAAAAAAATTGACTATTAAGTGCCTTTGCATAAAATTTTATCGAATAAAAACCGAGATTTTAGGAATTGAATCATAGCTTGAGCTCAATCTGATGATAATACGCAAAAATTTAGAATGTTTCCCTGATAATTTAATGAATGGGCGTAAATCGTAGTTAAATTGAGGGTTTTAAGCGTTGAATGGCTAATCAATTATTCTATTTCGCTCAATGGGCGCAAAGGGTGAGAGAAATGTTTTAAGCGTTGAATGGCTAGTCAATTATTCGGCAGGGTTTCGGGAAGAATGCTTATCTAATTTGTTATAAGCGTTGAATAGTTAGTCTATTAGGCTAAAATTTTCAGCAGAGCTTTATAATTCGGCAAGACTTTACAGGCAGATGCCTTTGGCCTGCAGTAGTCGGACAAAGTCTGATTATTAGAGTTTCAAAAGCCTTTCCCTTAAAACTTTAGACCTGTTACGGCTTGAAAGAACTTTTATACCGCTCTTTAATAATATTTCGAAAGTTCCGCCTGGCAATGGCGACATCTTCTCGACATAATCCAGATTTACAATCGTCCCTCTGGAGATCCTGAAAAACTGCTCCTGGTCGAGCCTCTCTTCCAGATCTTTTATTCTGTAATTCAAATAATGCTTTTGTTTATCGTTGGTGTGGATTTTCAGTAATTCGCCATCGGCGATAACCACTTCGATCTCTGAAACAGGCAAAAGCGAGACTTCGTCATTATTGTTTTTGACGGGAAGCCGTCTGATCGGGGCAAATCGCAGCCGGCTGATGGCTTTCTGATTTTCAAGTCTTGCAGACTCGTTTCCTTTCAATTTTTTCGCCCTCTGGATGGTTTTTGCCAGCCTTGCTTTTTCAACCGGTTTAAGCAGGTAATCAATTGCATTCGCCTCAAATGCCTTGATGGCATATTCATCATAAGCCGTAACAAAAGCAATCAATGGCATTTTTTCTTCGGCGATATATGCAATAAGTTCCAATCCGGTCATTTCTGGCATCTGCAGATCTATTAACGCTAGATCAGGGCTTTGCTTGTTTATGAGTTCGACGGCCTCGCTTCCATCGGCTGCCTCGCCAATTACTTCGACGGCGTCCATCTCCGATAAAATCTTCTTAATGTATTCTCGAGCAGGCCGTTCGTCATCGGCTATTAAAATTGTGAGTTCGTTTCCACTCATTGCAAGGTTGTCAATATTTTCTTTGTTATATTTTTTTTTAATTCTCGGCAGAAAATATCAAGTTTTCTGCAAAAATATCAAAATTTTCGGTTGGAAATATCAAATTTCCGGCTGAAAATAAGCACTGAACCTTTTTACCTTTTTGATTGCGATTAAAAAAATCGTATTTCTTAATCAGCTTTGAGAAATTGTTGATTTTTCTTCTGCAGCTTGCGGCAAAACTTCAATATTTTTTTGCCAAATGCCCTGTTGCATAAGTTCGAAAAATTTTCCCTATGCAGCTGTTAGCGGCAAGACTTCAGTCCGGTTCCTTTTCATCTGCCGGTAGCAAAAGCTCTGCGCAAGTAACTCCATTTTCCGTTTGCAAAGTAAACTTTGCATTTTCGCCATAATATAACTTCAATCTGTCCCGAACATTTTTTAGCCCCACGCCATCTTTGTTCGCCTGAATTTCATCTCTTTCTGCGGAATTTGAAACCCTTATCCGCAAAAAAGTCTTTTGCAAAATAGCCTTATTCAATAGATCCTCGTATTTTTCGGCAGTTATACTCACAAAACCGCCTTTTTTCAATTTTGATATACCGTGTTTCATAGCATTTTCAACCAGCGGCTGTATTATCAGCGGCGGTATCTGCCATTTCAATAATTCGCGGTCAATAATAATTTCGACACTCAACCTTTCCTCAAACCTCTCCTTTTCTATTCCGAGATAATCCGTAATCAGGCTTATCTCATCACCTAGAGTGGTAAATTCGCCCTGTTTACTTAAAACGCGGCGTAGAAGATTCGTCAGTTTTACCAAAGTGCTGCTTGCCCGCTCTGGCCCGGCCTGGATCAGGTATCCTACTGTATTCAATGCGTTGAAAAGAAAATGTGGATTGATTTGCCATCTGAGCGCTTTGAGTTCTGCCTCTGCAGCCAATTCGGCCAGCTCCCTCTCCCTGGTTATTCTTTCCATTCTTTCCTCGAGGATCCTGATAGCATCTATACGGCGGGCTGCAATTGAAGCGGCATTTTGTAAGAATTGATAATCATCGCTCAGAAGCCTTCTGCCGGCCTCAAAATCCGCTAACCTGATTTTCCATTTAGGCTCTTCGGCCGTATGTATCTCTAAACTTACCGCATCGTTATCATTGCTTGAAACAGTATCGCCGGAATGGATGATTTCTGCCTTTCCGGCAAGGACAGACTTTTCGAGAAATTCCCTTGTTGCCTGCAAAACCTCTGACTCGGTTTCGGCTTTATCTAGCCTTTTGCCGATTTCCTCCAGCAGTGATATGTAATCCTCTCTTTTCAAAACCACTTTATCAACCAAAACTACTGCAAATTTATAAATAGCCGGGTAAATCAAGGCAGTGATTATCCAAAATGCCAGAAGCAGGCTGACAAATAACGGATTTTGTTCCAGAGCGGGATTGCCGCCGATATTCGATAAAACTTCTACATAAATGCCAAAAGCCAGCAGTGAGATTAAGAGTAAAGCAATCGCCCTTTTTAAAAAAAGGTCTGCAAAAGCAAAACGAAAATTCTGTATCAGTATTGCCAGCACAAGCGGCAGAGACGATTGATGGGCAATCAACTCAATTGGCCAATTAGTCTCCTTTTCATTTGCAGAAAGATGGAATGCTGAGAGTGCGAATATCAGTAAGGCGGAAATCCAGGTAATCTTGCTGCTGAGTGCTTCATGATACCTTGTAATGACCAATAGCAAGATGAGTGTTAATGCCCCGAAACTCAAAACCAGCATTGCAAAAGGCGATGGAGCGGTTTGTGTAAAAAAGGCTGCATAAAAATTGAGCACTGTTGCTAAAATGCTCAATGCAAAGGCCATCAGGACAACCGGATTTTTCCTTCCTTGACTGGCCTCCAGCACTACTACCGATGGCAAAAAACCCAAAGAGCTGTAACCCGCCGCAAGCAGAAGTTGTATGACAAATCCCTGATTATGCCCTGCTGTGAAATAAAAGAAAAAGCCGCTGAAATTCCAAATAAGCCCAAGAAGCGCCGTTGCAATCAGCCGTAATGCTACAGGACGACTGACCGTCTTTCGGTGGCGTATTATCATATAGCCCAGCAAGCCGTATAGCGCAAGGCCAATTGCAAAGCCAACCAGATTCACCAAAAAAGAAGTTTCAAAAGTCTGCATCGGGCCAAAATAAATTACAGCAGGTCACTTTCCCGAAAATTTTTCAACCGAGATGATTGCAACCATGCCTGATCAAATTGCAATAGTGCCTGATCCAATTGCAAACGCTGCTGGGTTAATTACAATCTCGCCTTCTAGATATTTTAACCCAGGCAAAGCTTCTGCCTGTGCAAAAGCTGCGATTTGACAAAAGTAATCGTTTGATTTCAAAATTGACTTTTCCCACGCTCGCTTTTCGTTCTCAAAATAAAGCTTTTTGATTCCAATCCTTGATGTTGAATTTTCATTATTGCTGAAATGAAAACCATCTATATTATTCGCCATGCGAAATCAAGCTGGGACAATCCTTCACTTTCTGACTTTGACCGTCCGCTTAATCCCCGCGGATTGAAAACTGCCCCGATGATGGGCACTTATCTGTCGCAAAAAGGTATCAACCCCGATATTATCCTGTCTTCGCCGGCATTAAGAGCAGCCGAGACTGCACACCTGCTCAAAAATGCCGCTAGCTGGCAGGCAGAGATTTCCTTCGATGAGAGGATTTACGAAGCCAGCCCTCAGACACTGCATCATATCGTCAAAGAATTAGACGGCCAAATCCCTTCAGTCTTGATCATTGGCCATAATCCCGGAATCGAATCTTTTATCCGCCTTTTGACAAACCGCGTAGAGGCAATGCCTACGTGCAGTTTTGCTCATATCGTTTGCAGGGAAAATCTCTGGAGCGACGTACGGCCGGGCGACTGCGATCTGGTTGAAATTATCAGGCCCAAAGAGATAGCTCCGGGCATCGCACCCAAAAGCGGCGCCGCAGGCCAGAAATGATTCACAGAAACCCAATCTGATTCTTTTTATTCAGGCGGCCTTATCCGCAGGCCGCAATTTACCACCATTTTCAAAAGCTGATAATTAACATTTTAGTAATCTTTTGTTAACAGTCATTTCAGTTTTAGGAAATAGGATTTTGCTTTCAACGGCCAAAGTGCTTTTATCTTTTATAATTAATTGAAGTTGAGGCAAAATCTTTTTTCATATGCTCCAACATATCCTCATCGTCGAAGATGACGCCGATATTGCCGAGAGCCTGCTTTATAACCTAAAGCGTGAGGGTTACCGTGTTTCAATCGCCGAATCCGGCGAAAAGGCGCTCAGAATCGCCTTGGATGAAAAGCAGACTCCCTCGTTGATAATTCTTGACCTGATGCTGCCCGGCATGAGTGGAATGGAGTTATGCCGACGGCTTCGCCGTGAACCACTGACCGAGGGGCTGCCGATAATCATGCTGACCGCCAAAGCAGCTGAGGGCGATAAAATCGCGGGATTGGAGAGCGGGGCCGACGATTACGTGACCAAACCCTTTTCCGTAAAAGAAATCATTGCACGGATTAGGGCCGTTCTTCGCCGTACCGATAATGAACAAACTCCTAAATATCAGGATGATAATCTGACCGTTGATTTTGCAGATATGAGGGTGGTTTGCGAGGGTAAGAATGTAAAGCTTACCCGAAAAGAATTCGCTCTTCTTGAATACCTTATCCGCAACCTCGGACGGGTGGCAACCAGGCAGCAACTCCTGGATAACGTTTGGGGCTACAGCTATTTCGGAGATACTAGAACCCTTGACGTACATATTCGCAGGCTGCGACAAAAAATGGGAAATTGCGGAAATTGTATTGAAACGGTCGTCGGCGTCGGTTATCGTTTTATAGGGAGTAAATGAGGCCGATTGATTCTGGATTACAATTTAAGCACACACACTCCAATGATTTATTCACCGTGCTTGAAAAAATCATTGCCACTTCGAATCAGGCAATCATCGTAGTAGATGAAATGATGCGAATCTGTGCGGCAAATGCCGTTGCTGCCGAGGCTTTCTCTAAAAATTCACTTCCACTTAAGAACCGAAGGCTGACCGAAGTCTTTCGCGACCTCTATCTGAACGATGCCTTTCGCCTCGCCCTTTCTGAAAAGAAACGTACCAACCTCAGATTAGAAATCAATTCGTTAGCCGTCAGCAGGTTATTTGATGTCAGCGTAAATGGGTTTGATCTGGCAGGACAAAAACTTGCCATCGGCTATTTTCAGGACGTTACCGAGATCGAAAGGCTTGAAAAAGCAAGACGGGAATTTCTATCCAACATTTCTCATGAACTAAGAACCCCGCTCACCTCGATAATGGCTTTCGTTGAAACTTTGGAAGCCGGAGCCATTGACGATCCCGAAAATAACAAACGCTTTATTTCGGTCATTCGCAGAAATGCCGAAAGAATGAATGCACTTCTTTCCGACATACTTGAGCTTTCCTACATTGAATCTGGAAATATTTCAATAAACAAAGTCTCGGTTCATCTTTCAAGGCTTGTAGCGGAGATTTTCGATAACCTCAGCTCAAAGGCAGAGACAAAACAGGTAACTCTTTTGAATGAAGTAGACTCTGAATATCGAATACTGGCCGATCCGGGCCGCCTCGAACAGATGCTCACCAACCTGATTGATAATGCAATAAAATTCAATCGAGACGGCGGCAAAGTTACAGTTTCGGCTTTTTTTGAAAATCGCCGGGCCAAGGTCAGTGTAACCGATACCGGAGACGGAATCTTACCCGAACACCTGCCCAGAATTTTCGAACGTTTTTACAGGGCAGATCGCAGCCGCTCGGCCGAAATCGGCGGAACCGGCCTCGGGCTTGCAATCGTTAAACACCTGGCTAAACTCAGCGGCGGAGAAGTAATTGCAACATCTGAATTAGGACGGGGATCAACTTTCACCCTCGATTTTCCGGCAGATATCAAATACCCCGATTAATACATAAGCCATGAAATCTCGCTGTCTTTAGGGGAAATTTATGTCCCTTAAGTCCATTGCTTCTGGTCAGTAAAAACTCCGGCAGACGGCTTTGCTAAAAAAGTATTGGTAATAATTTAAATTAGCCAATCTGATGTGGTATAATTGGATTGATAATAAAAAATTCGTGTCCACCTTCGTTGCTCTTTAAGGGATATTTGCGGATATTTAGCCTGTAAAAGCTTTGGTGCACAGGTAGAAGATTTTCGAAGTTTCTGCCAAATCTTAGTGCATTTATTCAATTTCAGGGCCTTTTATTTACTGAAATCTATTTAATGAAAAGCCCTATTGGCAATATTGAAAAGCTTTAGCTGCAAAAATAATTGGAAAAAATTGCTAAATCTGGCTGCAAAATTTACGGTTAATCAACGCCAAGGGCATTTATGCAGTCACAACAAATCCGGGTTTGACTATGGATTTGAAAGTCGGCCAAAAGGTTACTTACCCCAATCAGGGCGTTTGCCTTGTCGAGGGCATTAAACGCCGCAAGATCGGCGATCTCGAGATCAGAGTCTATGAATTACGGCTTTTGGGTGAAAACTCCCTGATATACGTTCCGGTAAAGAATGTAGATACTGTCGGTTTACGCCCTGTCCTCACCTACAGAAAATGCCGCGAGCTGGTAAAATTTTTATCCGAAGATTTCGGGGAAATATCTTGTGACTGGAAATCGCGGTCTAAGGATTTTATCAGGCAGCTTCAATCCGGCGATGTTTTTGAAGCAGCAGACGTTTTGAAAAAGCTGACCTATCTGGGCCATGAAAAAAAGCTTTCCTTCCGCGAGCAGACATTGCTTGAGAAATCAAGATTTCTTGTTATCTCAGAGATTACCAATGCAGGCGTCTATGATGAAAAAGCTATCTCGAATCAGCTGGAAAAACTCGTTGAGCAGGCCTGCAAAAAGCACCGCCGGGCACAGCTGAAAGTTATGGCTGCCGGCTCGCATTGAAAAAACCTGGCCAGCAAAACCTATCTGCCATTGCAAACAGATTGCCATTAAACCTTGAAAAAAATTGTAAGTAGAAGTTTTGGCTGCGATTGCTGCACAAACTCATCCGGCAGGCCGCTCATAACTGGCATTGACTACGGTTTTTATATTTCCGCGTACATTGAAGTCACCCTCGATCTCGAGCTTCAACGGATCGCAGGCACGGATAAAGTCTTCCTTGATTACATTGATTACATGTTCATGAAAGATTTTTACATTTCGGAATGAATTTATGTAGAGCTTCAGGCTTTTTAATTCAACGCACCTTTTATTCGGGACATACCTTAGGCGAATCGTAGCAAAGTCCGGAAAGTCGGAAAAAGGACAGATTGCGGTAAATTCGGGGATTTCAAAGTTTACCCAGATTTCGCTTCCCGAAAATTCGTATGCGAAAGTATCCAATGGGTAGAGGTTCATCTCCTCACGAGGTGTTGGTCGGATATCCAGATTTTGTATGTTTTCAGGCTGCAGCACGTTTTGGTCTTATGTATTTCCTCCTTTCGAATTCGATTGCAGCTGATAAGGTATTGATTCCCTGCTGCTCCATTCTTTCTAAAAGTCTGAGAAAAATTTTCGCAGTTGCCAGTGCATCGGCAGCGGCGCGGTGATGATTTACCAAATCAACACCGAAATAATCTGCCAGAGTTCTGAGTTTATGGTTCGCTGTTTCCGAAACCAGCTTTCGCGAGAGCCTTACGGTGCACAGCGAGTGGTTTGCCAATGCAAATGGCCCATACCATCGCTGAATCTCGTTGTCCAAAAAGCCGAGATCAAAAGAGGCATTGTGCGCCACCAAAACTGAGTCACCGATGAAATCCAGCAAATCATCCGCAATATCGCCAAAGACCGGAGCATTTCTGACCATCTGGTCACTGATTCCGGTAAGCGCAGTTATAAAAGGCGGTATTGGAATCTCTGGATTGATCAATGTATGGAATTCTTCGATTATTTCATTGCCCGAGATCCGGAAAGCCCCGATTTCGGTTATCCTTCCCGGCGGAGCCTTAGCACCGGTGGTTTCAAGGTCAAGCACCACAAAGCTCGACTCACGAAGCGGCAGAGCCTCCAAATGTCTGTTTAAGAGCAGGACTTCCTCGCCTTCGACCCTAACGCGGCAATCAGTCGCAGAAAGATCGTTTGCCAGTATCACCGCGAGGTCTCGGCTGATGTTTTGGATATTCAGAGCCAACTCGACCAGTGTAGAAGCATCGAGCCTGCCGCCAAAGCTGGCCAGAGTGCTTATCACATCATCAATTATAGTAGCCCGGCTCTTAAGATTTGGATGCGAGCGCATTGAGTATATTCTAACCAAGCAAAGCCTTTACCGTAAACTCGACCACAGCAGATTGCATAAAGACGTTAGTTCTCAGGCCTGAAGCTTCACCATTTCTTGCGAACTTCAGAGTTTATGTCATAATCAGCTTTTCCACTTTTTTGTGCGCATTTTCTTTTTTTGTGCGCACTTTTTGAAAGTTTATAAGCCAGTTACTGGCAGTGGTTTGCTTATTCAAAAATAAACCTTACAAAATTATTTATGACCAGAGATGACATACTAAGTCACTTCCGGCAAACAGGAGCCATGCTTGAAGGACATTTTGTCCTTTCGAGCGGCCTGCACAGCGACCGCTATCTGCAGTGCGCAAAGGCGCTCGAGTTTAGCCAGGATGCAATGAAGTATGGTAAAGAAATCGCCCGGCTTGCCGAGTTGCATTCCCTTGTTGCGGATACCATAGCATCTCCGGCCATAGGTGGCCTTGTAATTGGTTTTGCGGCAGCGGCTGCAATGAATCTGCGCTTTATTTGGACTGAAAGGGTGAATGGCCAAATGCAGTTAAGGCGTGGTTTTCGGCTGCGCAGGGCGGAAAAAGTCATTGTTGTAGAGGATGTAATAACTACAGGCGGCTCTACAAAAGAGTGCATCCAGGTAATTGAAGAAAACGGCGGCGAGGTAATCGCTGCGGCCTCGATCATTGACCGTTCGGGCGGCCGGGCTGATGTCGGCGTAAAACGCTTTTCCCTGCTAACGCTCGAAGCTCCAAGTTTTACTCCTGAAGAATGTCCGCTTTGCAAACAGGGCTCAAAGCCGGAAAAGCCCGGAAGCCGCCAATCGGCAGGTTAATCATTAATTTGGCCACAGAATCTCCCGTTTGATTTATGTTCCGGCAAATCTGCTTTTCCGGGTCTTTCCGCCCGGATGCGGTTGTTGCCATCATTTCGATTTTTTGCAATAAATTTGATTTTTAACAACTCATTTGATCCTGTTTGCTTTTGCATGTCTTTTTATGTCTCATAATTACCGTGATTCATGATTAAAAAATTGCCGGGATTCAAGATTAAAAAAACTGAAAAGATAGATATTCCTCTCTTACCGTGAATTTCAAACTTTTGATTCAATACGATGGGACTGATTTTCATGGCTGGCAGGTTCAGGAGAAACTCAGAACCGTCCAGGGTGAGCTCGAAAGGGTTATAGGCCTTTTAAGCAACGAGCCTGTAAGTGTTGTCGGCTCAGGCCGGACCGATGCCGGCGTACATGCCGAGGGACAGGTTGCAAACGTAAAACTCGATAGAGCCATCGAGCCGGATAAACTGCGTGCCGCCATCAATGGCAATCTTTGGCGTGATATAAGGGTTTTGGAAGCCTCTGTAGCAGATGATGATTTTCATGCAAGATTTTCTGCAAAAGGCAAAACCTACGTTTACCGTGTAATAAATGCGCCTGTGATGTCGCCCTTTTGGCGGCGTTATGCCGCACATGAAGCAAGGCCGCTCGACCTCAAAAAAATGATTACAGGCTGCAGGCTATTTCTTGGCCAGCATGATTGGACGGCTTTTTCAGCCGCTGACAGCGATGTCAAAAACCGAGTCCGCACCATTACCGAATTTCAGATAGAAACGCTTTGGGATTCCCGGGCCAAAGCAAATCTAATCGAATTCAGAGTCAGTGCTGACGGCTTTCTGCGGTTTATGGTGCGTTCAATTGTAGGTACGATCCTTGCCTTGGGACGCGGCCAGACCGACCTTGATACAATCCGAACGGCCATTGTTACCGGCGACAGAAGCCTTGCTGGTGAGACTGCACCGCCGCACGGGCTGTCACTTTACCGAGTTGATTATTGAAAAACTTTCGTTGATCACTGAGAAATTTTTAATTGGTTAATGCAAGAAAGTTTGGTTTATTACTGAAAAATTTTAGCTGATTGCTTGAAAAAATTGATTGTGGACAAAATATTTCACATTGCGAAAATCCGGGATTGGGATGAAGCAAGAGGCAAAGGAAGTTATGCGCCAGGAGATTTCTCCGAAATAGGTTTTATTCACTGCTGCTACCGGCAACAGCTTTCGGGCGTGATCGAAAGGTACTTTCTTGGCCAGGGAGATTTCATTTTGCTTACGATCTCGAAAGACGAAATAAAGGAAACCTGCCGGGATGAAATATCTACCGGAGGCGAATTTTTCCCTCATGTTTATTCGCGAATTCCGCTCAGCGCTATTTTGAATGTAGAAAAGGTAACCTGCTAGAGCAAATTAGTTTAACAAAGTATGGTATTTTAATTGTGTGTTCTATCCTTTTTAGTGCTTTTGTCTGACTTATAAATTTGATTAAAAGTTCTTTTTGCCGAAAAGCGCTTTTTATCTGACAAAAAAAAACGATGCACGAAAACTTTCGAGGTATCATAAAACCCAATAGTGCCGAATTTCGCCTGCTTTCTTCGATAGATCCCGAAAAGCTCCCAAAGCATATGGCGATAATAATGGACGGCAACGGGCGCTGGGCAAAAATGCGTGGTAAACCGAGGATTTTTGGACATCGAGCCGGTGCTGAGTCGGTAAAATCAATCGTAGATACTTCAGCCAGGCTAGGTATTCCTGCTGTTACACTTTATGCTTTTTCGACAGAAAACTGGAAAAGGCCCAGAAGGGAAGTTACCGGCCTGATGACGATGCTCAAAAGATTCCTCCGCAGCGAACTCGAGACCGTCCGCCGAAACAATATACGTTTTCAGGCCATTGGCAATATCGAGGGACTTTCTGAAGACGTCCAAAAGGAAATTCGCTACGCAATGGATGCCACCAAATCAGGTACGGCTATGGTTTTAAGCGTTGCACTCAATTACGGCGGCAGGGCAGAAATTGTCGAAGCCTGCAGGAAAATAGCTGCTAAAGCCCTCTCGCGGGAAATCAAACCGGATGAAATTGACGAGGCTGCATTTGAAAATCAGCTGTATACTTGCGGGCTGCCGAGCGTTGACCTTTTGATCAGAACCAGCGGCGAGATGCGGATCTCAAATTTTCTGCTTTGGCAGATTGCCTATGCCGAGATTTACGTTACACCTGTGCTTTTTCCGGATTTTCGCCGTCGCGACATTTTCGAAGCAATTATCGAATTTCAAAAAAGAGAGCGCCGCTTCGGCGATATAAAGTCAAAAAATTGAAAAACCCTGAAACTATCCTTTGATGAAAACCAGAATCCTGACTGCCGCCGTTGCACTTCCGCTGCTGATTGCAGCCATAGTCCTTCCAAAATATCTGCCCGGCACCGAGTGGGTTTTTGTAATCATTGCTGTAATCGCTATTTTGGCAGGGCTTTTCGAGTTCTACTCGCTGACAAAAAAACTGGAGCTTAAAGCTGATGCTTCAGTCGGTTATCTCATAGCCGCTGCACTCGTCGTAGCTTTCATTTTTGATGCTCCGGGCAGGGCGCCTGACCTGCTTTTGCTGACCATTGCTGCAGCAGTGATTATTACGCTCATTACGCAGACTTTTCGTTTTCGCCCTGATTTTTCAAAAATGGCAGCCGGAACTGCAGTAACGCTTCTTGGCGTTTTTTACGTTGTATTCCTTGGCGGCTTTCTCGTTTCGGTAAGAATCGGCTTTGATTATCCGCAAAATCTCTCTTCTCATCTTCTGGGCTTCTATTTTCTGGTTATCATGGGAGCTGATACCGGAGCCTATTTCGCTGGCAGGTTTTTCGGCCGGCATAAGTTGGCGCCCAGAATATCTCCAGGAAAAACTATCGAGGGACTCATAGCCGGCCTCGCCTCTGCCGCACTTGCGGCCTTTATCGCAAATAGGACTTTTTTTCAGGAACTTATCCTGTGGCATGGCATCTTGCTGGCCGTAATTATGGCGGCAGTAAGCGTGCTTGGCGATCTGGCTGAAAGCGCACTAAAGCGCGGCTCCGGTGAAAAGGATGCGGCCACCTTCCTGCCCGGCCACGGCGGATTGCTTGACCGGCTTGATAGCTTGCTATTTAATGCACCAATCCTGTATTATTTTGCCCGGTACTATTTTGGGCAATGATAAACGCCGCTTTGCTTAATTTCGACAATAATACATAGTGCGTGTGGCAAAACCCTTTCGGTTTTTCGTGCCACCGCCTTTCGTTTGTCGGATAAGCGAAAGGCGTTAATTTTTTGTCCGTATGACTTTACAGTTCGATCTGATTTATTTGCAAATTTTGCATTTTTACTATTTTACTATCAACCTGATTTATTTATAAATTTTGTATTTTTATTGAAAGTGCCGAAATAAGTTTTGGCTTATAACTGAAGGTCATTTTCAGATAATTGAAGGTCATATTCAATAGATTTTTTCAACAGAAACCATTATCTTCGGCGAGTAATTTTTCAGCAAAATTGTTAATCGAGCCGAATTTTGACTTATGCTAGATAGACTAGGTAATTTGGAACGCACTCACACCTGCGGCGAGCTTCGCCTTGCGGATATCGGAAAAAAAGCAGTCCTGATGGGCTGGGTCGCTAAAAAACGCGATTTCGGCGTATTTACTTTCATTGATTTGCGTGATCGTGATGGAGTAACCCAGCTTGTAATCAGCAGTGAGTCCGCAACCGAAGCTCATCAAAAAGCAAAACGATTAAGAGGAGAATTTGTAATCGCTGCTGTCGGCGAGGTGGTTGCACGCGCTGCCGACACCGTAAACCCGAAAATCTCGACCGGTGAGATAGAACTTAAAGTTACCCAACTTTACATCCTGAATGAAGCCCGCGTTCCGCCGTTCCAACTGGAAGTAGCCGGAAGCGAAAATCTTGCCGAAGAATCCCTGCGTTTGAAGTTCAGATACCTCGA
>DATLZX010000127.1:0-20567 GCA_035573795.1 Pyrinomonadaceae bacterium
CAACATTCCGGGCACTTCGGGCCGCGGTGTCGTCTTTGGACCTCCGACCAAGCGTGTAGATTTCACTCTGGCGAAATACTTCCGCTTTTCAGAGACCGTAAGGCTTCAATTACGGGGAGAAGCGTTCAACCTGTTCAATACCACGAATTTCCGTGGCATTAGTACAAACGTTACTACAACTAATTTTGGACAGGTTACCACCACCCGGGATCCGAGGATTCTTCAGCTCGGAATCAAACTCTACTGGTAACAGCGATTTCCGCTTCCAGAGGGGTTGTTTAATGTAAATAATTGCCCGTATGCAGTCTCAAAATGGCTGCATACGGTTTTTTTATGTTTTTATGTAAGATGATTTAGAGATACTCCATTGAGGTCAAAATCAGGGCCTAACTGTGCCGATAGATTTATGAAAGACATGAAAAAGTACCTAATTTGCGGGGCAACTGTCGTTAATTGCGATTCATTTTTGAAGGCAGATATTTTGGTGGAAGATGGCCGAATTACAGCCGTTGGCGGAGATTTTGAGACTACAGACGCTAAAAAAATTGATGCCAATGGCAGTTTCATTTTTCCGGGCTTCATAGATATCCATATTCACGGAGCAGAAGGAGTAGATGTAAATGAAGCAGATGCTGAGGGTTTTCACAAAATCGGAGAGTTTCTTGCAAGAAATGGGGTAACCTCATGGTTGCCGACGCTGGTTCCTGATACCGATGAATCCTATACTCGTACGGTTGCAGAACTCAATAGGTCAATTTCCTTAAGCCCTAAGTATTTGTCAGCCAGGATTTTAGGGCTTCATTATGAAGGCGTGTTTGCAAATGAGGCTATGTGTGGGGCGTTGCGTCCGCAATATTTCAAAAAATTTTCCTCTGACGTGCTTTCCACATTGCCCAGGCTCGATGGGGCATTGCATTTAACTACCTATGCACCTGAAATTTCCGGCGGGCTGGAGCTGACAAAAGAGCTTGTCAAAAATGGCTGGATCGCCTCGATTGGCCATACAAAGGCCGACGTTGAAACACTCGAAAAGGCTTTTTCACTCGGGGCAAGGCACCTTACTCATTTTTTCAATGCGATGACGGGCCTGCATCATAGGGAAATGGGAGTTGCCGGCTGGGGACTGACCAAAAGTGATGTTACTTTCGACATAATTGCTGATGGCATTCATGTAAGGCCAGAAATACTGAAATTTGCGATCGATACAAAGGGAGCAGAAAAAGTAGTTCTTATCAGTGACTCGATTGCACCCACGGGACTTGGCGATGGGCCGTATTCCATTTGGGGAGAAACTATCTCAGTAAACGGATTGAGAACAAAAAACGAGCGGGGCGGAATAGCCGGAAGCGTCATTACGATTGCCGACGCAGTAAGGATGCTTCACCGTCTGGGATTCGATTTGACGTCAATTGCAGCGATGTCGTCTGCGAATGCAGCAAGGCTTTTACGTCTGGAAAACCGGCTTGGCAGGATAGCCCCCGGGTTTACGGCCGATTTGGTAATTATGGATCAAGACCTGAATATCATTAATGTAATGCTCAGAGGGCAACTCCTTTCAGATAAATAGCTGAATTTGTGCTATTTAAATCCCGTTCGATGAGGATAATTTTTCGCAATGACAGAAATTTCTGTAATTTGCTAAATCTTGTAAAAAAATGTAAATCCTGATTATTCTCCTCCCATTTTGGCGTAAAATTAAATCGCTATGAACAAAGTCCTCATTATTGATGATGACGAGGATCTGTGCGAGCTCGTTTCAGAGTATCTGGCCGTTGAGGGATTCGAAACGGCGGTTGTAAACGATGGCCTTAGCGGACTGGAGGCAGCGCGCTCTGGGAAGTACGATATGGCGATTCTGGATGTTATGCTGCCGAAAATGAATGGGTTCGAGGTTTTAAGAAACCTCAGGGCATCATCAAGGCTGCCAGTTTTGATGCTGACGGCCCGCGGCGATGATATGGAGAGAATTGTGGGGCTTGAAAGCGGAGCAGATGATTATCTCCCTAAACCCTTTAATCCCAGAGAGTTGGTTGCAAGGCTCAGGGCAATACTGCGTAGGGTAAGCGGTGATAATGCCGACCGCCCAACAGAAAAAATAATTGTTGACGACATTGAGCTATCTGAAACTGCTCGCTCGGCAAAACTTGCCGGCAAAGAAATTATACTGACCTCGGTTGAGTTCGAGTTATTGAAACAGCTGCTACTGGAGGCAGGCAAAGTCGTTAAAAAGGAAGACTTGAGCCTCCGTGTACTCGACAGGGAACTCTCGCCGTTCGATAGGAGCCTGGATATGCACATTTCAAATCTCAGGAAAAAACTCGGGCTGCGGCCTGACGGCAGCGAGAGGATAAAGACCGTTCGGTCAGTAGGCTACATTTATACGCTTGTATGAACCTTTTCGTCAAAATATTTTTCTGGTTTCTGGCTGCAATCTCGCTGATGATTGGAGTTGTAGTTTTTCTTAATTGGACTGTACAGACCGAGCCAGTCGTTAGCCGCTGGAGATTATCTGTAAAAAACCAAACCGAGATCTGGGCCGAGACTGCCGCACAGATTTACCGCTCCGAGGGCAAAAAAGGGCTTTCCGAATTTCTCGACCGCGTCCGAAGGCCGGAAAATATCAGTGAGGTTGACCTGATTGGCGAAAACGGCGAGACATTCATGTCGCCCGGAGTAAATCCTGATGATTATAAAGACCTGGTTTCGCGGGCGATGGCGAGCGATACGGTTGAGATTGAAAGCCAGGAAGAAACTGCATTATCCGCAAGAAAAGTTTTATTCCAGAACGGAAGCTGGTATGTATTGGTCGTCCGCTGGGAGCGGCCAAAATTTACTCCATTTTTTGGAGAGTCCCCGTGGCGGTATGTTCGTTACAGCGTTGTATTGCTAACGGCTATTTTACTTTGCTGGCTATTGGCAAAATATCTCTCCAGCCCGATTGCCAAAATCAGGGAAGCCACGCAAAGGCTTGCCGGCGGCGATCTTACAGCACGTGTCGGCCGTAAACTGGGCTGGCGGCGGGATGAGCTTGCTTCGCTCGCTAAGGATTTCGACGTAATGGCGGAAAGGCTGGAATCGCTTGTAGATTCACAAAAACGCCTTACCCGCGATGTTTCGCATGAACTTCGCTCACCGCTGGCCAGGATGAGCGTTGCACTGGAAATCGCCCGTCAAAAAGCTAATCAGGAATTGATACCGAGCCTGAACCGTCTGGAAGCTGAATCACAAAAGTTGAATGACATGATTTCGAGGCTTCTAACTCTCTCGCGGCTCGAGTCATCTTCCGAGGAGATCGAGAAAAGCCCGATCAATCTCAAGAAACTACTTGAACAGGTGGCTTCCGACGCCGATTTCGAGGCTGCTGCCAAAGATCGCCACGTTAAGGTATTAAACGCTGTTGATACACATATTTCGGGCAACGAGGCCCTTCTGCAAAGTGCGATTGAAAATGTTTTACGGAATGCAGTCAGATACACCAAACCAGGTACAAATGTCGAGGTCGAACTACAAAACATCAACCAAAAGGCAAGGATATTGATAAGAGATTATGGCGAGGGTGTGCCGGAAGCCGAGCTAGGTAATCTCTTCAAGCCATTTTATCGAGTGGGTGAAGCGAGAGACCGTGGCTCTGGTGGAACGGGGCTAGGGTTGGCAATAGCACATCATGCCATAAGGCTTCACAAAGGCTCGATTTGGGCAAGCAATCGAGGAAACGGGCTAGATGTAATAATCGAGCTGTCCGCGAACGGGAAACACGACACCGCCGGTGATAAAGCAGCAGCGGATGATGGAAAGATTTAATTTAAGGCTATTCCGGAGGCATTGCTGTCCACAGCAGGGCAAAAAACTGCCATGGCAGGTGAACTCTCAGAAAGTTTGAAGCCTTATTGATTTTGGCCAGTCCTTGCAGAAATAAAGGAATTTATAGCAACAATCAAGAATATCAGGCACAGTAAGGCCATCAAAGTAAGTGATACGGTAGCTGCAGAGAATGTCAGCTCATTGATTTTCGAAAAAAGCCTTCCGCCAGAGACAATAAACCCAACAAAAGCGACTACTGCGGCTATATGCATCAGGTGCTTGCGCAGGTTTTGCCGAGAGCGTGACAAGATCCCGCAAAGAGAAATTATCAGTCCGAAGACGGAGGGAATAAGTGCCGTCAGGCTGGCGTTTCCGTTAAGCAAGCCATAGGCATAGCCGGCGATCCCGAGGACAAATAAAGCCTCACCAATGATAATAGCTGTAAGCGGCATTTTTGAAAAAGACCTCCATTTTAAGAGAATTTTGGCGGAACCTGTCTTTCATAAGCAATAGCAGAAATATTAATCGGAATAATAAAATAAAAAACCACAGCCGGCAAAAACCAGATCAAGGCTGCTTTTTGCCGACTGTGGCTAGGATATAAAATGAACGGCTAACTGTTTAATAAGTTAGTTTAGGCAGAGGAACCTCGAGGAAAAGTTTCATTTTCCTAAGGCTTTGTTTTTTCATCCAGGACTTCTTGGAGTTTGGCTGCTAATTCCTGATCAACTTTCTGCAATATCTCAAGGTGTTTCTTGGCGGCAGCGATGTCGCCATCGTTAACCTTGAGCAGGCCCATCCAATAATTAGCTTCTGCATCCTCAGGCTCAAGATCCAGGGCTTTCTGATACCATTCTTTGGCTTTAGAGTAATTTTTAAGCATGCGGTATGCATCGCCTGTATAGACCATTGCTCGGGTCCATTTCGGATCCTGCCTTGCAGCCAGCTCATAATAGGTTAGGGCCTCACTGAACTGCCTGTTATTGTAATAAGCATTTCCGATACCAAAATTAGCGTCCGCATAATTTGGCCTCGCCTTCAAAGAGGCATTGTATGCATCAATCGCTTCGGAAAAGCGTTTCTGCCTGACCAGATAGTCGCCAATTCTCAAGTGTGCATAATAGAGACCATTGTCCAATTTAACTGCTCTGGCATAGTATGTATAAGCCTCATCATACCGACGCAGGTCGTCCAAGGTATATGCAAGGTTATATACGGCACTTGAATATGAGGGATTCAGCTCGACCGATTTGCGGAAGGCTGCCTCTGCCTGAATGTATTTTTTTTGTCCTCGGTGAGCTACCCCGATTTCATAATAAACCTGGAAATCGTTAGGGTTGAGCTGGGTTGCCCTATTGTAGGCGTTGAGAGCGCCCTGATAGTCACCGTTCATATCCAAGGCATTTCCGAGCTGTACATAGGCTTCCTGATAATCTGGCCTTAGCCTGATAGCCTCACGAAATGCCGTAATTGCCTCACTGTATCTCTCGAGGCGGTAATAAGATACTCCGAGATTGTATTGTCCCTCGGGAACTTCTGGCCTGAGTGAGTTCGCCTTTTTGAAATAATCAACGGCTTGGGCGAACCGGCCGGCTTCGAATTCGCGTCTGCCAGAATCGAACAGGGTCTGCCAATCCTGGGCATAAAGAGAAGTGGCTGTTGCAAAAACAACAGCCGTGAAAATTACGATGGTTTTAATAGAGTTCTTCATAAAAAAGGGGGATTATGCGCAGGTTATATTAAACCGTGCATAATTGAAAATTTTTGGAATTATACACGATAACCTGTTGACGGTAAATCATTTTTTTACCCTTTTCAACACAATTGTTGAAGAAGTGCTGCCCCCGTAATAAACCTTTTGCGTCGCTGTTTGAAAATCGGACGCTGTAGATAGTTTATAGTTGGGGACAAACTTCTGCGGGTTTCGTGCAACGAGTGGAAACCAGGTGCTCTGTACCTGCACCATTATCCGATGTCCTTTTTTGAAAGTATGTGTTATGCCGGGCATAACGAATTTAAGTTGAGTAGGTTTGTTTGGTACCAGCGGTTCGGGTTTTTCAAAGCTGTTTCGGAAGCGAGCCGGCATTGGTTCACCACGCAGCAGCATTTGATAACCGCCTGGCTGAAAAACACTGAAAGCCGAAGTTTGCGGCGGCGTGGCACCTGCCGGGAAGCGATAATCATCGGGAAAGACATCTATGAGCTTTACGATAAAATCCGAGTCTGTACCGGAAGAGGATATAACGAGATTCGGCGTAATATCACCTGCTATCGTAATGTCCTCTGTCAAGGGATCGGTTTGAAATACCAGCACATCCGGCCTTGTAGAGGCAAACCTCTGATCCTCGGTCATAAAATCTCTCGGGTAATTACGTGTGATTTTTTGTGTGTAGGGAACCGGCTTGAAGGGATTTGATACGTATTGTTCAGAACCCTGCTCAGAGGGTTTTGTGAACGAGAGTTTGCCGGCAGGCCCGAAATAAAGCGTCAGATCTTCAGTATTTGCCGGGTTGAATCCGTCAAAGCTAAGCCATTGATTGGCTCCGGTGTCAAATACATTGACTTCCTTGATTGAAGAAATATCTCCCTGGTCCTTTAGGAAATGGTTGAAGAATACAAGCTCGATATTTCGCCGGTAGTAATCGCCGGTTTTTTGGCCAAAATAGGCTGTACCGAGCCAGTCTCCGTCATTTCTGGACCAGCCGCCATGATCCCAGGGGCCAACTACCAGCACATTGAAGACGCCAGGGTTTTGCCGCTCGATGTGGCGATAGGTCTCAATTGCCCCAAAAAGGTCTTCATTGTCATACCAGCCACCAACGGTCATCACGGCGCATTTGATATTTTTCAATTTTGTAAGAATATTTCTGTCTTTCCAGTATTGATCATAATTCGGGTGTTGCATCATTTCGTCCCAGAAGGCGACGCGTTGGCCAATGCCCACTTCGAACTGGTCAGCAACTTCCTTAAGCCCGCCCACATTGAGAAAATAATCATAGGCATCGGGCGTTTGGCGGCCAGCCCATGGTTTGATGTACGAGGGAGAAGAGACCGGTCCCGGCCTGTTCTGACCAAAATTTGTAAAGAACCAGAAATTCTGGGCTAAAAATAAAGCACCGTTATGATGCATATCATCGCCGTGAAACCAGTCAGAGACAGGCGCCTGTGGCGAACATGCCTTTAATGCCGGATGAGAATCAATCGAGCCGGCCGAGGTGTAAAAACCCGGATAGGAAATGCCATAGGTGCCGACCCTTCCGTTGTTATTTGGAATATTTTTTATCAGCCAGTCAATCGTATCGTAAGTGTCTGTGGATTCATCAATTTCATTTGGCTTAGTGTTTGGAATGTCCGGCCTGACATTGACAAACTCTCCCTCGCTCATCCAGCGGCCGCGAACGTCCTGATAAACGAAAATGTATCCCTCTCTGGCAAACAGGGCATTCGGCCCAAGCTGGCCTCTGAAATTTTCTGCACCATAAGGAGCAACCGAATATGGTGTTCGATTCAGAAGTATCGGATATTTCCTGGAGGTATCTTTAGGTTCGTAAATGCTTGTAAAAAGCCGTACACCATCACGCATAGTTATATACACCTCGCGCTTGGTGTAATTTTCCTTGATATATTGAGCGAGTTCGCTTTGTTGTGCTGCAGCCTGCCCGCCCGCAGTAATAGCAAAACCAGCTAAAGCAAAGAACGAAATTAAAATTACTAAGGTTGATCTAAGCGAAAAGGGGAAAAGTTTTGCGTTTTTCATAATAGATTTTCCAAAGATAAGAGATAGTCCGGGAACAGTAAAATCCTACCAGATTCTGCCGGAAATAAACAAAAACGGCAGCAATTGTTCATATTTAAGGGCAAATAATTCGGAAAAACTGGTTGCAAGCTTAAAGATGCAGGTCATATTTAATGCAATTTCAAAGAGCAATAGGTTTTCGCCAAAGAAAAAAACGGCTTATCAAAATTTGGAATTTAACCATTTTGATGAAGCCGCTTATTGTCCGGGGGAATTTATAAGCTGTGATTTTAATTAAAATCAATTGTTTTTACTGCGGGTGGTTAATCTCATAGTTTGCAGCAGGCTATTACTTCTTGCAGAGTTAGTTGTTGTCCTGACGCATTCGAAATTTAGTTCAAATTCTGATTGCAGAGGTGTGATAAACAAAGGACTTTCCGGAAAAGTGCAGCCCGGGTACGAAGGAAAAATGAAATAGCTGTTGCCAGCCCAAAAGTTATCGAATCTGTAGTAGCCAAAGCTGTTGGATTTTGTTGTGTAAACATGTCCGAAAGCATCCCAAAGAGAAACAACAGCGTTTGGCAGCGGGCGGACCTTCGCATAGTATATCCTGCCTGCCAAAGTAACCGGCCCTAAAGCTGATGAAGAACGAACTTTAAATAATGGGTTGTTTGTCGAATTGCTAAAAAAGCTAGGTTTGCTGAATTGCTCCGGTTTGGTTTCAGCAAAGATTCCAGTTGAAAACAAAGTTAAAATCAACAACAGAATTTGTGGGAGGCGTTTCATAATTTTACTCCTAAGTAGGCATTTCTTCTCAGATAGAGAAGTTGGAGGGGTGAGGTAAGCATTTAGATATACAATTCGCATACCAGAAAAAATTGGGCAAAATCCTCTAAAATTTCTGTTTTTTGGGTGAAATTGTATTGTAGCCAAGTTTTTTGGTGATGCAAAATGCCACAGGTGGGATAAATTGTACACTTTAGGCCCCGGAATGTACTTACGGATTACAAAATCGCGGCATAGAGTGGTTTTGGCGGCTGCAGGATGCTATTTTTTAGGGACAATCAGGTTTACGGCCTTAGGCAGGATTTCAAATTTCGCCGGGAGATTGCCGACTATCTCGCCATCTGCTTCAAATCGGATCCGGTTATCAATTGGCTCGGCAAAAACCTCTTTTGCCCGTCTGCTTTTTACTTCAGGGAGGCTCAGGTGGCTTCCGCTATAAAGCGTGTAGGCATTTAGCAAGATTCTGAGCGCAGTAATGTCCCCAATATTGACGATATCCAGTAGTCCGTCGCTGATCCTGGCATTTGGGGCGATTTTCATACCTCCACCAAAATAGCGGGCGTTGGCAATGCAGAAATTTACGGTAGAAAGTACCGAAGCGGCCGAGCCGTCTATTCTTACTCTTACTTTGTTTGCCGCCAGATCTGTAGTTTCCAGTAAAGTAGAGAGTGCATAACTCATACGGCCACGAATTTTGTCGAACGGAAACCATTCGAGCAGCGGGTCGGATTTCACTCTCTGAATAACACCGGCAGCAAGCCCAAAAGATGAAACATTGATAAAATATCTGGTCTTCGGCTTGCCTGAAGAATCCGAGTAGCTGATCCTGCCAACATCAATTTTACGGACTCTCCCATTCGATAATGCTCTGGAGGCCTCGCGCGGTTCAGCCGGCATCGTGATCGTTCGGCGAAAATCGCCGCCGGTCCCGGAGGGCATAATTCCAAGTGCTGTTTGAGTTCCGGCAAGCATTATTCCGTTAAGCACTTCGTTAATAGTGCCATCGCCGCCGCAGGCAATTATCAAAGGAACGTTAGAGCGGGCATATTTTTCAGCGAGCTCTATACCGTGTCCAGGATATTTCGTAAAAGCGGAGCGGAACGGGCCGAAATGCGCCCGAAGATCAGCTGCGATGCCGTACCAGTTCGACCTTGTCGAGCCTCCGGCCGATTTCGGATTTACAATAACTATCGGCAGCATACTGAAACAATTTTGAACAAAATAAATAAAATAAATTACGAATAAAGGCTAATTCGCTGAAAACTAAATTTCGGGCTTTGAGGCCGGATGCAATCTAAGATCACCAGTTAACAAATGGAATTATACCGTTTATACCGTCCGGAATAATCCCGTCGTAATATCGGGGTAGTCCTGGAATTTTTATCGGCGACTGCTATTGAGGAATTTTGGCTGAAGCCATAAAATTTTCGATGTCATTGATAGAACGCGGTAATTTAGCAGTCATCCAGATAACAGAATCTTCGGTAACCAGCATATCATCTTCGATTCTTACCCCGATATTTTTGTATTTCTCAAAAGCAGGTGAAACCTTCGCTTTGAATTCATTCCATTTTGGCGTATCCGGAAGATTGTCAAGGGCATCTGCCCGAATGTAAATTCCGGGTTCATTGGTGAAAACCATTCCCGGCCTCAAGCTGACATTGTATGAACCGACATCATGGACATTCATCCCGAGCCAATGTCCCAGTCCGTGCATAAACCAGACGGAAACCTGTTCGGGGTTGTTTTCGGTAATCAATCCCAATTTCAGCAAGCCCTCACCAATTTTTGCTCTAGCAATAGCAGAAAGCCTTGCAAAAGGAACGCCTGGCTTTGCTGCAGCCGCAACAGCATCCTGAGCCTGATAGACTATGCTGTAGATATCTGCCTGCTCTTTGGTAAATTTTCCGTTGATTGGGAAAGTTCTGGTTACATCGGCAGTATAATGGTCATATTCAGCGCCGACGTCCATTAGCAAAAGTTCGCCAGGCTTGCATTGGCTCTGGGCTTCTTCATAATGAAGCGTAGTTGCGTTAGCCCCACAGCCTACAATTGAGGGATAACCCCAGTAATCTGCATTGCGTTTCCGGAAAATGTATTCAACTTCGGCCTGTATCTGATATTCCCAGGCCGCAGATTTTGCGCTCAGCATCGAGCGCATGATTGCTTCAGTCGTAATGTCTATAGCATACTGAAGGAGTTTTATTTCATAGGGCGATTTGACCAATCTCAGCTCATCAAAAATCGGCCTTGCATTTTGCACTTTAAAGCCTGATTCATTGAGCGAGGCTGAAAGCCTTGATTCTTGCGAAAATTCACGCATCCCCTCATCATCCATTTGTCCCATCGGCAAAAGAAGGTAGGCTGACTGCAGCTTGCTCAAGGGAATTTCTGTTTTATCATCAGCTTTGAAGTCCGTTTTGGCTTTCAGGTTGGCGAGCAGAGCAGAAAATTTTTCCAGATCAAGAATATTTTCAATTCCGGACAATCGGCGGGCATCTTCTGTAGAGTACATTTTACCGGTCCAGGTTTCTTCCCTTGGATTTCTTTTCGGCAGGAAAAGATATTCTTTGGCCTTGCCATCAATTTTGACCATTACCAGGAAACAATTTTTTTGTTTGAGCGCGGTCAGGTAATAAAGGTTATTTTCCTGACGAAAAACGTAGTCAACATCGTTGGTGTAGATTCTCGGGGTGCCGCTCAAGAGTATCAGAATGCTGCCATCGGCCATTTTTTCGGCGACCTTTGTCCGTCTTTGTGCCAGCTCGTTTTGCCGCTCTGTGTCACTTATCTTAGGCGGATTTGTTGCGGAAAAGAAGCTTGGTTTTTGCCCAAGGATGTTTGCAAACGTTAAAAGAAACAAAAATGCGAAAAAGAACGCTCGATTATGAGAACGCCTACTTTTATTTATGTGGTTTTTGGCCATTTTGATTTTGGTTGATAGGTATTTTGAAAAAAAGAAATTATAACATTTAACCGTTTCGAAAAGCTTTGATGGTGGTCAAGGAAAAATCGTTTTGTTTCTAGTTTCCTTTTTCGATTATCACTTTTCTTGTTGTGCGGTTTCCGAAAAAGTCTTCGACATAAATAGTCAAAAGCGTTTCCTGAGTTTTTAATTCGCTCACGGAAATTTGTCCCTTGCCATAGTATTTCGAGTCAAGGTAATTGGTTGCAATGTAACGAAAAATCGTATTTCCGGTCGCCTCTGCCCTACTGCCTGCGTCGTAAACGTAGTCAACGGCTTCAGGCGGCGGACAACGATCAAAAGTAAGGCTCCAGAATATTTCTGTTTCTTTTTCTCCAGGCTTCGAAGCATTATTCAATGGTGAAAAAGAATATCCAACACGATAAACCCCAAGCCGCCTTCTTTCCGGGTTTGAATCCATCCTGTCAAATGCTCCCACTACGACCTGGATTTTTTCATCACCTGATACTTTAATACGGCAATCCGAATTACATGTTTCAGATTCGATCAAATTTCCATTTTCTGACAATTTTTTTACAATCAGCTCGGTTATTTTAGGGGATACGGTATCTTTTAATCCGGGTAAAGCGAGGACTTTCAAGCCGTTAAACTCCAGTCCCGCCGGGCCGGATATCAAATGAACATGGTTCATCCTATTTAGCGTTCCAACCGGTTCGCCGGCCGCAAACTTAGTTCCTCTGGGAATACGGAGAAAAATCGGGTTACCGTTTTCGTCATTTTCAAAAATGAGCCTTTTATCGTTATAGGGCTTGTTTTTATCATCTCGTCCGATGTTCAAATGGGTATAGCCGGTCAGGGGTAAACGAAGCGTTTCATTAAGGCTCCCGAAATTCTTCACAGCTGATAGATCCAAAACCTTTTCATCACGAATAAATCTAACCGTCTCGCCAAGGTAGCCCGGTATATCGAGGGCATTGTGAAAGCCTACCCAGGAATGCCTGTCAATCAATTCGCCCCTAATCTCTCCGACAGTTCCAGCAATATCACGAGGAGAATCCGAAGGATCAAACGGCCAGCGGCCGGCGGAGAGTTTCTTTAGATCCTCCTCGCTTGCTTTGTTTGAATCGGGGCCAAGGCCGGCAGCCTCTGATGAAGTGATTCGCCTGACAGCCCGGTTGCCTTTATCCGCAATCAAGAGATCGCCATCAGGCAGCACTTGTATAAAAGAGATCGAGCGAAACCTTGCACCGGATAAACCGCCATTTATGCTGGTAGTTTCCCGGATCGGAACGGTTTCGAGGTATGGAAAAACTCTTCCACCGAGAGAATAAATGGCTGTTCCATCGCCAATAAAGATTACTTTGTCCTGATAAACAGCTATCGAGGTTGGTTGATGTAAGCTGTTGATTAGGGGGATTTCGGAAACTCCACTATTTGACTTATTGACTGCAAGGGTCGTTACGAAATTATTTTCGTCAATTTGCCTGATGCTTCTATTACCGTAATCTATAACCAAAATACGGTTATTAAACAGCGCAAGCGAAACCGGCGTATCAAATCTTGCGTTTAAACCCTGTCCATCCGAAAGGCCGCGGGTGCCGCCGGCAATTGTTCTGACCAAGCCGTTTTCTATTACCCTTATTGCGTCATTGTAGGTATCCGCTACATACAGCCTGTTTGAATTATCTGCTGCAATGCCGACGGGGCCTCGAAATGAAGCCTCGGCTGCCTTGCCATCGGTAAAACCTGCTGTTCCATTTCCGGCAATCACAGATACAGAATCGTCCGGGTTTATCGCCTTTATGGTGTTATCGCCTGCATCTGCAACATAAATTTTATTGTCGTGACCGAGAGCCAGGCCGGAAGGAGTATCGAATTGTTTGATGATTTTAATCACTGAGCCATTCTGGTCAATTTTTCGAACTACGGAATTATTTCCATCTGAAACGTAAATGAACCCATCTCTCCCGATGGCGGCGAACACCTCTTCAGTTATCGAATCTGCCCGATAATTTGTCGAAACCTTGCTAAACTTTATTGATTTACTTTCCGTATTGAGAGAACAGTTTGCAAGAAATGCCAGAAAAATAAGAAAAGCAAGAAAAATCGGAAAAACAGGTAAAATTCGGAAATATCGGAAAAATCGGAAATATAGGTAGTTTCCGGAAAAACCGGATTTACAATCAACGTCAGATGATTCAATATTAGTTGGTTTTTTGAATTTGAACTTTAACGAATGGATTAATTTTGACAAATGGAATAAAAAGTATGAATCAGTTGACATAAAAACTCTTTAACAAATTATTGCGACCAGGATAGTATATTGCTACTATCAAACAGACTTTCTGCTACAACCGGTTTTTGGAGGACAAAAGCCACATTTGGTCAAAATAAACGACTTGTTTGGTCAAAGGTTCAAAAAATCCCGGTTCAAAGCACGTAGCCGAAAAAAGGAGCGACTGCTATTGGCGACTGCTAATCGAGATAATTTTAATTTCATACCCTGATAAAAAAAAACTATGAACAAAAGAGCGTTTTACCGACTGTTTACCGCCTATGTTTTAATCATTACTTTATTCTCCGGCTTTGTAGTTTCAGCTCGTCCGCTAATAAAGAATCCGCTGATTCTCGAAGAGAAAAAACCGTTGCCGCCGGTCAATTGGATACGCAGCAGAAACGTTGATATAAAGCATGTTTCCATTGATCTAAGGTTTGACTGGAAAAAAGAGTCAGCTATGGGCTCGACTTCGGTTACGTTAGCACCATTCGGGAACCGGGACTGGATTACATTGGATGCCGCAGATTTTACGATTTCATCCGTAACTTCAGCCAACGGTTCACCACTCAAATATGAATACAATCCGAAGGGCGGCGACGATAATCTCAAAATCTATTTAGACCGAACCTATCGCGACGGCGAAGATCTAACTATCAAGATTTCCTATGCTACGAATTTTGTCAATACGGCAGATGCTGAAACACCGATTGGAGCTTTTGGGCGCGGTCTGAGATTCATCAAGCCGACTGAAAACGAACCTCAAAAGCCACGCCAAATTTGGTCGCAGGGCGAAACTGAATTCAACCGCTACTGGTTTCCTTCCTACGATTCACCGAATGATTTCCGCACTTCTGAGCTGCGGGCGACAGTCGAAAAGCCCTTTTATGTTGTTTCCAATGGCAAGCTGGAGTCAATAACCGAAAACAGCGACGGCACCAGGACGTTTTATTGGAAGATGGATATTCCTTACACAAACTATCTTACTTCGATTGTAGTAGGCGAATATGTGCCTGTTGAACAAAGCTGGGACGGTATTCCGATCCTGAATTTCGGCTATCCGAATGAAACCAAACAGGTTGCAGCGACTGTCAAAAACCTGCCTGACATGGTGCGGTTTTTCTCAGAGAAAACCGGTATCAGGTATCCCTATCCAAAATACTCCCAGACGATGGTTGAGGATTTCGGCGGCGGTATGGAAAACATTTCGGCAACTACCCAGATCGAGGAAATGATTCATGACGAAAGGGAATTGCTGGATGAGGACTCCGATTCGCTGCAGGCTCATGAGCTAGCCCATCAATGGTTCGGCGATTACGTAACCTGTCGCGATTGGGGGCAAATCTGGCTTAATGAATCCTTTGCCACCTATATGGACGCCCTTTATGCAGAGTACAGCAAAGGGCATGATGAGTTTCTCTATGGAAACATTCGAGATTTTCAAAACCAGTATCTGGAGGCGTGGAAGTCAGGCAACAGGCATCCGATTGCGACAAAATATTATGCAAACAAGGATGCGATGTTTGACACTTATGCATACCCAAGAGGCGGCGCCGTCCTGCATATGTTACGCAAACATCTCGGCGATGACCTATTCTGGAAGGCAATGAATCATTATCTGAAATCAAATGCCCATCGGCCAGTTTCAACAGAACAGTTGAGAGTTGCTATTGAAGAGGCTACGGGCCAATCAATGGATTGGTTTTTCGATCAATGGATTTACAAAATGGGGCATCCCATTTTCGACGTAAGCAAAAGTTTCGATACTTCAAGCAAAAAGCTTAAAATACAGGTCAAACAAACGCAGAAAATTGACCCCAACGATGAATATCCGCAAGTAGAATTTTTCCAGGGCTGGGTCGAGATAGAGATAGACGGAAAAGTCGAAAAAGTCTGGATCAAGCCGCAAGAAGTGAATGATTATGAATTTACACTTACAGCAGCGCCAAAGCTAGTCAACTTCGACTTTGAGAGCACCTGGATAAAAGAGCTGAAGTTTGAAAAATCGGTTGATGAACTGATATATCAAATGCTCAATGACAGAGATATCCTCGGTAAACGCTGGGCAATGGGGCAGCTTATGGAAAAGGCCTCAGACGCAAACAATCGCCAGGCGGTGATAAATTCTTTGCTTGAAGCAATGCAAAAGGATAAATCATGGAGAATAAGGCGGGCAGCCTTATCCGTGCTGGCAGGCGTTTTGTTTCCTGACCAAAACTCCAACAAGCAGGCAAACATAAAACTCGAAGCGGCGGTGGCTGAAGCCGTTGAAAAGCTTACAAAAGACGAGCGTTCGCTAGTAAGAGCAGATGCAATACAATTGCTGGGCGAAACACGAGACCAGAAATATGTCCAGCTTTACATTGATGCGCTAGGTGACCAGAGTTATACGGTGATTGAAGAAGCTGCATTAGCACTAGGGCTTACCAAGAGTCCTAAGGCTTTCGAGCCTTTGAGCAATCTTACGAAGGGAAATTCATGGAGAGGCCGTATTGAAACCGCAGGACTGAAAGGCCTGGCGGCACTAGAAGACAAAAGGGCATTTGAGTCAGCCTATCGCCTGGCTACGGATAAGACCAGGCCTTTGTCAGTAAGGGCAAACGCGCTGAGCGTAGTTGCTTCAACAGGCAAGGGTGATCCGCGAGCATTTCCTTTGATCTTTGAAGGTTTCAAGTCCGCACTGGACAAAAATGATTTTGAGAATCTGGTCAAAGGGATTCAGGCTATAATCAAGCTTTCCGATCCTAGAGGACAACAGGCATTTGATCTAATGAAGGAGAAATTCAAAGATCAGCCCCAGCTGCTTGAAGGCGTGAAGTTTTTCGAGCAGCAATTTCAGGCCGCAGTGAGGAACTAGAATAAAGCAACGGTAGGATAAAGCATATTCGCTTTGCTTAATTCTCGCAATTGATTAGCGGCCGGATGGTGCAATGACTTACTGAGCCAATGTTGCTTTCAGGGTTTGACCAAAGGCAGTTTCGTTTTTTATCCTATTATTTACACGTGGTGAGTTATTGCGACTTGCGGCCACGAAAAAAAATCTGCTAAACAGCAATGAGTTTTTTATTAGACAAAAAAGAAAACTCTGTGTTTGTTTGGCACAGAGTTTTTATTTTTTAAGCGGAATTTACAGATACCCTTACTTTTTAGCGGAAACTGTTCTTTGTAGCGGACATTTTAGCAACAGGAATCAAACCGGGCAGTTGGGCAAACAAGTTTTAACATAAATGTGTAATTGCCGCACCTGGTTTATTGCTCGGAAATGAAAGCAAAGCAACCAAGATTTAAGAGAAACAAAGCGAAGCAAAAGGAATGAATAAATTTCTCGAACAATTAAAAGAACGAATAATTATTTTTGACGGGGCAATGGGCAGCAGCCTTCAGGCGATGAACCTGACCCTGGATGATTGGGGCGGGCCAGAATTCGAAAACTGCTCCGAAAATCTTAATTTTACCAGGCCGGATGCGGTCAGGGCAGTACATCAGAGTTTTCTGGAAGTTGGCTGCGATTGTATCGAAACGAACAGCTTTGGCGGCAGTGAGGTTGTTTTATCTGAATTTGGAATCGCAGCAAAGGCTTATGAAGTCAATAAAAGGGCTGCGGAACTTGCCGTAGAACTTGCACGCGATTACTCAAGGCCGGATAAACCGAGATTCGTTGCCGGCTCGATAGGGCCCGGAACCAAGCTTCCGACTTTGGGACATATTACATATAGAGACCTTAAAAAGGCTTATTCAGAACAAGTAAGAGGTTTGTTCGATGGCGGAGTTGACCTCTTCATTGTCGAAACCTGCCAGGATTTATTGCAAACAAAGGCTGCCCTGGCCGCAATTTTCGAATTTTTCGCACAGCGTAAGGTAAAGATTCCTGTCATCACCCAGGTAACTATCGAAGTATTCGGTACGATGCTGAACGGTACCGAAATAGGAGCCGCGCTGACAGCTCTCGAACCTTTTCCGATAGACGTAATCGGAATGAATTGCGGAACCGGGCCGAAGCAGATGGCAGAAAGCCTGCGTTATCTTTGTGAAAATTCACCGCTGCCTGTTTCAGTTCTGCCGAATGCGGGTTTGCCTGACATCAAAGACGGTAAACAATTCTATGACGAAACCCCGGAAAGGTTTGCTGAGCAGGTCGAGCATTTTGCAAAAGACCTGGGCGTAAATATAGTCGGTGGCTGCTGCGGCACCGGCCCCGAGCATCTTCGGCTAGTGGTAGAAAAATGCCAGTCGCTTGCTCCAAAGAAACGAATAGGAAAGCTTGCGCCAAGTGCATCCTCGATTTACATGCAGCAACCTTATCGGCAGGATGCTTCTTTCCTGATTGTCGGAGAACGTGTGAATGCCTCAGGTTCGAGGAAAATGAAAGAGCTTCTCGAGAGCGAGGACTGGGATGGAATAGTCAACCTGGCCAAATCCCAGGAAAGAGAAGGCGCGCATATTTTGGACGTAAACGTGGATTTCGTTGGACGCGATGGCGTTGCTGATATGCATCAGGTAGCCTCCCGCCTGGTAACTCAGATAAAAATTCCGCTGATGTTTGATAGCACAGAATGGGAGAAAATGCAGGCCGGCCTAGAGCATTCGGGCGGAAAATGCATCCTAAATTCAACGAACTACGAAGACGGCGAACCAAGGTTTATCCGCGTAATAGAATTAGCGAGGGAATTCGGCGCTGCGGTAGTCATAGGCCTGATTGATGAAGAAGGAATGGCCAGGACCGCAGAAAAAAAGGTAGAGATAGCCCGCCGAGCTTACAAACAGGCAACCAGCCTCGGTATCAGGCCGTATGACATATTCTTTGACCCACTTGCTCTACCAATCTCGACCGGTATTGAAGAAGACCGGAAAAATGCCCTTGAAACCATCAATGCGATAAAGAGGATAAGAGAGGAATACAAAGAGGCGAATATCATACTCGGAATATCGAACATCTCATTCGGTTTGAGCCCTGCGGCAAGGGTTGTCTTGAACTCGGTTTTTCTGAATGACTGCGTTGAGGCCGGAATGAATTCGGCAATTGTCAATGCATCAAAGATTCTGCCGCTTGCCCGCTTCAGCGAAATTGAAATAGAAACAGCACGCGATCTGATTTACGATCGGCGTCGGTTCGAGGGCGATATCTGCGTTTACGACCCTTTGGCAGAATTCACGAAATTGTTCGAGGGCAAGACAACGTCAGCACTTAAAAGCGACATTGCTTCGCTGCCGGTCGAAGAGCGTTTGAAAAAGCACATAATCGAGGGTGAGAAAATAGGGCTCGAAGATGCGCTTAAATCGGCTCTCGAAAAATATAAACCCTTGGAAATAATCAACGACATCTTGCTTGAAGGAATGAAAGTAGTCGGCGACCTATTCGGAAGCGGTAAGATGCAGCTGCCATTCGTTTTGCAATCTGCCGAAGCGATGAAAGCTGCCGTTAAGTTCCTCGAGCCATTTATGGAAAGAGTAGAAGGCGTCAATAAGGGAACGATGGTTTTGGCAACCGTTAAAGGAGATGTTCACGATATCGGGAAAAACCTGGTTGATATCATTTTGACCAATAACGGTTACCGCGTGATCAACCTCGGCATCAAGCAGCCAATCGAGGAAATCCTGCGCGTATTCGAGGAGTCAAAAGCAGACGCAATCGGAATGAGCGGACTGCTTGTGAAATCAACGCTGATAATGCGTGACAACCTCGAGATAATGAACGAAAGGAATATAAAGGTTCCGGTGGTACTGGGCGGCGCCGCACTTAACCGAAAGTATGTTGACGAAGATCTGATACCGCTTTATCAAGGAAAGCTCTACTATGCCAGAGACGCTTTTGACGGACTCAGGGCAATGGATGAAATTACAAATTCATCAGTAAGTGCCGATAACGGAAAGCCTGAAGCTGCAATTCAACAAAGCGATTTGAACGAGCAAGGAGAAAGAACAACCGGAGAGACTAAGCCCAAATCAGACGAAAATCGCAAAGCGGACGTACAAAGTGAAAAATATTCAGCTTTGGGAAATAAAGCTTTACGTAAAGAAAGCTCAGTTGGCGAGGGTGACGGAGCAACGGTTTTGGCAAAGAACGGTTTGGAAAGTGCGGGCAGAGTAATCTCTGATAAAAAAGATTTCCAACCCGAGGAAGAGGAAACGCTTCTGGCCGAAGAGGCAAAGTTAGGCAAAACACGCATTGAATACAAACAGCGTTCGAACAAAGACAGAAGCCATACTAATCGGTCTGATGTAAAGCTGCTTGACGAAATTCCTAAACCGCCATTTTATGGGTCAAGAATTGTCGAAATCAAAGACCTGACAAAAGTTTTCTCTTTTATAAATGAAACGGCGCTTTTCAAAGGACAATGGCAATTCAAGCAGGGAAGGAGAACCAGCGAAGAGTATAAAGCGTTGCTTGAATCAACAGTTTATCCAAAATTTCGTGAACTAAAAGCGCTTGCCATCAGGGAAAAACTACTCGAGGCAAAAGTAGTCTATGGATATTTCCCCTGCAATTCGCAAGGCAATGATTTGATAATCTATCAAGACGATTCGAAGACAGAAAGATTACGCTTTACGTTTCCCCGTCAGCCGATTGATCAGCGAGGAGGCCAAAGGCTTTGCCTGGCAGATTATTTTGCGCCAAAAGATTCCGGGCGTATAGATGTAATTGCATTTCAGCTTGTTACAATGGGCTCGAGGGCTAAAGAATATTCCGCAAAGCTGTTTGCAGAGAACAACTATCAGGAATACCTGCTTTTTCATGGATTGTCAGTAGAATCGGCGGAAGCACTTGCAGAATACTGGCATAAGCAGATACGGACGGAATTGGGAATCGCAGATGAAGATGCACCGGAACTGCAAAAGCTCTTTCATCAGGGATATCGCGGTTCGCGATACAGCTTCGGCTACCCATCCTGCCCGAATCTGGAGGACCAAGTAAAAATTTTCGAACTTTTGGAGCCGCAACGGATAGGAGTAACTTTGACCGAAGAGTATCAACTAGATCCCGAGGAATCCACTTCTGCAATGATCGTTCATCATCCGCAGGCCAAATACTTCAATATCGAGTA
>DATLZX010000128.1:0-5535 GCA_035573795.1 Pyrinomonadaceae bacterium
CCTTTCAGCACTACATCATGCCATTGCTCAGCAGTGTAAGGATAGGCCTTTCCCTTCATGTATTTGTTGAATAGGCGAGGGCTGCCAGTTTCCAGCCCGACAAAAAGGCTTGCATAGCGATGTTCAGGATGCGTCGAGGCCGGGTGTGTGTTTATCGAACGGCCTACGGCAACCGGGGAAAGCGCGTCCAAAACTTCGGGGTTTCTGACGATTGGGGCAATCGTTCCATGCGATTGAATAACGTATTTGACCCCAGGAACAGCCGCTACTGACTCGAAAAGCTTTTTCAAGGCCGGTATGTTTGTTTCAAATTTCGGACCCTGTTCATAAAGGAAAATGTCCTCTGTTGTCAACATTATAGTTTCAGCGCCGCCGGCAACCTGCGTCCGGACATTTTCAAGGATATGCTCCAGTGGCAGGCTTTTGCCTTTTCTTAATGCAATCGAGCAGAACTGACAGCCTCGGCCGCAGCCTCTCGTAACCTCGACAACGCCGAAAACCGATCGGTTTTTAGTAACAGGGATAGAGTTAATGGCAGGCGAGCTTCCCTTTACAATCTTTGGCAGCGTTTCACCTCGAACTGCGCTTTCAAACAAAGGCAGGGCAATCTCTTCGGCCTCGCCATCTACGATGCAGTCTATATTCCATTCGTCCTGAAGATTTTTTTCCAGAATCTGCCAGGAGCCGGGGCCGCCGATAATCAGCTTGAAATTTTGTTTGTATTTACGGATAGAAGGATGTGTTACGAGCCTACGGAATTCTGCGGCGTTGATGGGTTCTTGCACGCGTCCGTAAAGGTGTACGTAAACGTCCGTGGCAAAAGCTATCCCGAGCGGATTATGCGCATGAAGTCCGACAACACGAGTATCGGGCCCGATGAAAAGATCCAATTGGTCTGTATAACAAACGGCTATATCCTCAGGGTTGAATTTTTGTAAAAGCAGCGCCTCGATTACCCTAAGGCCATTCGGTACGGCAACGGCCTGCCCATCAGGGCGAACCTCATTTTTAGAAGAGATATCCACCATGTAAAAAGGAAATTTGGTAAATCGGGCCGGGAGCGTGGCCAGAAGCATTTGCCGCCAGGTACTAGTCAGATATTCACTGGATTCGGAACTGCTGGCGGCGAGGACGATTTTTTTACCGCGAGGAGAGTTTGCGGTGGGCATATGGACGCTTTCCTCCTAAGCTGTGGTCAAAGGGATGAAAGTTTAAAAATCAAAAGTATATTGCTATTTTTCAACCGCTTAGGCTGCCAGTCAATAGATATTTTGCACTGTAAGGTTCATTATTATTCAATAGGCGGAAAAAATTTAAATGCCAACAATCAGAGAATTTATAGAAAAATTAAAAGGCAGGCAATGTGATTTAGCCTGCCAAAAGATTGCGAAAATTCACCTAGTTACTTTTAAATAAATCGCTCATAGATTGCCACGCCGGCGCTGTTCTTCTTCTATGGAAACGAACAGTGCCTTGAAATTTCCCTTACCGAATCCCTTGCAGCCTTTCCGCTGCAAAATTTCATAAAAAACCGTCGGGCGATCTTCTACGGGCTTTGTGAAAATTTGCAGTAGATAACCCTCATCATCCCTATCAACCAGTATGCCGAGTTTTCTGAGGTCTTCGATGTCCTCGTCAATCTTGCCTATTCGGTTTGGGATTTCTTCGTAATAAGTATCAGGAACTCTCAGAAATTCCACTCCGTTTTCCTGCAGGCGGGCAACGGTATGGATTATATCCTTGCATAGCAGGGCAATGTGCTGTGCTCCGGCCGAGCGATAATAATCTATGTATTCCTGAATCTGGCTCTTGCCCTTGCGGCTCTCGGCCGGTTCATTTATCGGGAACTTTATATTATGCTGGCCATCGCTCATAACTATGGACATAAGGGCGGAATACTCGGTTGATATATCTTTGTCATCGAAGGTAATGTAACGCTGAAAGCCGAGTACATCGCGGTAGTAATCGCACCAATAGTTCATTTTGCCAAGCTCGACATTGCCTACAATGTGATCTATGAGCTGGATGCCAACCTCTTCGCCTTTTAATTCGTCAGCAATAAAGCCCGGCAAGAAAGGCCCGGAATAATTATGGCCATTACCGGCGCTATTGTATGAAATAAGCGAGTGAATCGTATCGCCATAGGTGCCGATGGCGGCATGCCGAATGCGTCCGTTCTGGTCGGAAATATCCGTAGGAGCAGAAACCACTCGCGCTCCGCGCCTGACAGCTTCTTCAAAGGCTTTGTCAGCATCCTCAACGAGAAAGGCAATATCTTTTACACCATCACCGTGCAGTTTTATATGCTCTGAGACTGGATGCTCGGGTAGCAATGGCGCTGTAAGGATGAAGTTAACGCGGTTTTGGCGCAGGACATACCGTGTGGTCTCGCGATTTCCTGTTTCAAGGCCGCTGTATGCAATGCGCGAAAAACCAAAAGCCTTGCGATAATAAAATTCAGCCTGCTTGGCATTGCCTACATAAAATTCGACATGGTGAATTTTTTTCAAACCCAAGGGATTTTCTACGCTCATAATACCTGTTTTTCCTTTACTGCTTTTTTGCTATTGTTTAAGTTTCTAATCTATCAGACGAAGTTTTCAAATTATCAAATCAAATCCTGAGTTCCCGGAAAATATCTGTAATTAACCAACCGGTTGAAAAGCCGATCAGCTGAGGAAACTTTCAATATATTCTTTTGTGATTTCTTTCAGTTTTGCATACGAGGGGATAACGTATAGCACAGGCTGCATATCACTGTAGGTATATTCATGGCTGATGACCTGCTCTAGATTAAATGGACGCCGCTCCACCTCGTCGCTAAAAGCATGCTGAAGCTCGCCATAGCTTGATAGCAGTCCGGCGCCGTAGGCTTTTACATCGCCATTATGTTCGACAAGGCCGAATTCGACCGTAAACCAGTACAATCTACCAAGCTCGGTTATCTGTTTTTCATTGGCAATGCGGGCGCCATGCCCGATAAATTGCGAAAAATCAGCAAAGTCTTTATTTGTAAACATCGGAATATGCCCGATTGCTTCATGCACGATATCCGGCTCCGGAGTGTAATCGGGCCTTGAGTGGTGTCGGATATACTGTGTACAGAGCATTGTCCGCCATGAGAGCCAGCTCAGGAAAGCCCTTGTATCAACCAATCCCTCGATCGGTGCCAGCCTAAAATTCGAAAGCTCTTTCAGCCGCTGGTTCATTTCACTCAACTGAGGTATTCGATCATTAGAAATCCCTAAATCACGTTTGGCCTTAAGATAAAAGGGCGAGGCATATTTTTCATGTAATTCTTCCAGCCTGGTTGAAACATGCTTCCAGATAGCTTGTTCCTCATCGGTATAATCCACATCAACTATTTTTCGAGTTTTGCGAAATTCACGCGCAAGCGAGGCTATGTAATCACGGCGGCGGCGGTATTGCGGATCGTTTGCTCCCGGATGGTCGAGGTGAAGTTCCTCGATATGCTCAAAAGGCATATCTTCGAACGGAGGTAAATCCTCATCCGATACAAAGTTATTTTCAATAGCAAAATCGGCAACTGGAGTTTCTGCAGAAAAATTTGACATGATGCCACCGTAGGTTGAATTAAGATTAAACTTATAAGGCAATAAATAATTTTAATAAATATCTAAAAATTATTGAATGAGTGAAGTAAGAAAATGCCGCCAATTATCTTGCAATTATTAAATAAAGAGTGCTTTTTAGTTTATAATCTAAATATAAAGGGCGCGATTTTAATCCTGAAATAAAATATTTAAAAAAAGAAGAATTTTTCTTCCAGTAATCCGATTTCATTAAAAATAGAGTAAATAACAGAGTGGCTGGCAAAAATGGATGATATAGATAAAAAAATTCTGATGGAACTTCAGACAAACGCCAGAATCAGCTTTGCTGAACTTGGCAGAAGAGTCGGGTTGACCACACCTGCCGTAATCGAGCGTATCAGAAAATTAGAGGACGGCGACGTTATAACAGGCTACAGGGCTGAAATAGATGCTTCGAAAGTTGGATTTCCGATAACGGCATTTATCAGGATGAGCATAACGGGTGTTGATTACAGCCATATTATCGAGGTTGCTGAAAGCTCCAGTGAGGTTTTGGAGTGCCATAGAGGGACAGGCGAGGATTCTTTCATAATGAAAATTGCAGTTTCCTCTGTGGAGCATCTGCAACAGGTAATAGACAGGCTGACTCCCTATGGAATAACCACAACTACTATTGTCCTTTCATCTCCGGTAAAAGCCAGAGCGATTCAATTGTAGATTGCAAAAGCGGCTATTTTTTTGCGGAAAAGCCTTTAAGATCAGCTTGAATGCTCAGAGCAAGTTAATCGGGTGTCATTTATTTCTTGAGGTCGAAAACTGCTATGACGGGCGCATGATCCGATGGTTTTTCGAGCCCACGGGTTGATTTGTCAATAAAACAAGCCGTGCATGCATCGGCAAGCGGCTGTGATGTCCAGATATGGTCAATGCGCAGGCCATGATTTCGCTGCCAGGCGCCCTCCCTGTAATTCCACCATGAGAATTCTTTCAAATTGCCATTGATTTTACGAAAGCAGTCCGTAAAGCCCCATTGGCTGATGTGATAAATTGCAGCCCTTTCGGTTTTGGTAAAGTGAAGTTTGCCCTCCCAAGCGGCTACGTCCCAAACGTCCGGCTCCTCAGGCGCGACGTTGAAATCTCCGCAAAGCAGGACTAGTTCGTCTTTTGCGAACGATCGGTCCAGCCAGCGGCGTAGCTTTTGGAGCCATTCAAGCTTGAAAAAAAATTTATCTGTCCCGAGTTCAGTGCCATTAGGGACATAAAGATTGATGATATTTACGCCATTTATTCTTGCGGCAATCATCCTTTTGGCTGCTTCCTCGTCGTCATCAGGAAAATTCTTTTGTGTATTTTCAATCGGGAATTTCGAGAGAATCGCCACGCCATTATATGACTTTTGCCCAAGAGCCTCGGAGCGGTAGCCGGCTTGCTCGAGCGTGGCAAAAGGAAAATTCTCATTCGTACATTTTATTTCCTGCAGGCAGACGATGTCCGGATCTTCGCGACTGAGCCAGTCAAGAAGCTGCGGAATCCTGACATTTATGGAGTTGACGTTCCAGGTAGCTATCTTCATTTTCTTATGAGTTTATAAGTATTTTCGTAAATTTACTAATAGGCGAGTCCCGTTGCAGGTGAAAAAGATAAAGAAACACACACTAAAAGATACAATATTAAATCAGCAAAATTAATATTTACCATCCGGCAAGCAGCTTGACCCGCTAATTGTGGCCGTGCTAATCTCCTATGTTTTGGGCAAATTTTACTTTTTTGCTCTAGTTAGTAGCTTAAATTATAATTTCTGACCGTCTATGATGCCTTTGGCATTTGCCGAAAACATTCAATTATTCCCAGACGGCACCCTTTTTATACACATAGCTTTGATTCTTGTGATGATCTGGGTGCTAAATCGTACCCTTTTTGAGCCGGTAAACCGTATTCTCAAATCGCGCGAAGCGAGGGCGGGCCATGAAGATGGCGATGC